>CASEYY010000049.1 GCA_949292335.1 uncultured Pseudomonadota bacterium | reverse complement strand
TCTTAAGAAAACCAAGATTTAAGGACGCAACAAGGATGTTGAGTAAAGTACTTAAACATAGCCTCTTTAGTGAGGAATTTCGGGCTTTCTGCCATTTGGCGGAGAGTTTTGTTGCGTCTGTAGTATGTACGAATCGACTTAGCAAAAAAGATATGGTTTATCGCCGGTGGGCAGGAGGTGAGAGATGAATAATAACATCACCTTAAATGCCTCAATGCGAAGCAATTTGCTGAGTTTGAGAAACATCTCCAAACAAATGGATAAAACCCAGCTGATTTTAGCTACCGGAAAGAAAGTGAACTCGGCAATAGACAATGCGTCCGCCTATTACCAAGCTCGCTCGCTGTCTAATCGGGCGGCTGATTTAACCGCGTTGCTGGACGCCATGGGGCAAGGTATCCAGACCATCGAAGCGGCGACCCAAGGCCTGACCTCGGGAGCTGAATTTTTGGAGCAAGCCTCGGCAATAACTATGCAGGCAGCAACGGCCTCGATATTAACGCTTCCAGAAAAAGAATGGTTTGTTGAACAGGTTGGAGAGAATGGTGCTGTGGTGTCTACGGCACAAGAATTACGAGATGCGATTGCGGCCGGCAAAGAAACCATCTGTGTTTATGGTGCGATTGATTTGGGGGATATTTCAACCTCCGGAGGGCTAACGCTCAAGGCTAATCAAAAATTAGTCGGAGTGGGATATTTTGGTAATTATGATACTACAACAGATAAATTTTCTTCGATTACTGCGACAGCGTCAGCAACTAAAAATATGATAAATATTACGGGTGACAATTGCGTCGTCTCTGATTTGAGTATTAATTATCAATGTGGTTATGCTACAAATAATGTTGGAGGGGTAATATATTTATCTGCTTCCGGTGTTACAACTAATTTAAAAAATTTGAATATCGTTGCCAATTTCGATGACACTAATGTTTCTGCTGCTATTGCGTCGTACAATTTAGGTACTTCCAGTACGATTAATATTTCTGGTATAAACAACATAGAGATGTCCGGAAGATTTGGAGTTGGTCTCTATGGTAGGGGAATAGAAATAAATGTTGGTTCCAATGCGATAGTTAATATTAATAATATTTCAGAAAAGAATGGTTACGGGATTGAGTTATCAACTGATTGTATTTTAAATGCCAAGCAGAGCAGCAGAATTAATATCAAGACTGTTAGTTTCGGTATGCTTTTGTATACTAGCGGAACAGCAAATATTCATGGAAATATTTATATAGAGTCAGATAAATCAAATGCAATTAGTTTGTATTATACTGGAAATAATCATTTGAATATAGCATCTTCGGCAGAGGTTTATTTTAATCAAAAAAATGAAGGTGTTAATATTCAACAAAATGGAGGAAATGGAGCAAATACCGTTGATATTATGGCCGGTGCAAAGATAGCTTTTGAAAAAGACGGCAATGTAAAATGGTATAGAGTTAAAGAAAATTATAATTATCAAAATACTTCTACATCTAAAAGTGTTTATATCAGTTTTGACAATGTCGAAAACATATTAAATGTTGAGAATACGACAGCGTGGAGTTTGCCGGAGATAATTGCCGAAATGGCAGACAGTACCAACGGTGATTTGAGCGGATATTCCGCAAGTTATCAAAAAATATTGGATGAATATGATAATTTAATAATGGATTCCTCTTATCAAGGAGTAAACTTGCTCAACGGTGCGTTGAAAGAAATTACCTTAAACGAAAATCGTTCCAGCAAATATAAAGTCGAAGGCAAAGATATGTCTTCAAAAAATATTGGTTTAAGTCGTGATAAATGGGAAACGCTGGATGATGTTACCAAGGCGATGAATGAGCTGACGGCGGCGGTTAATTCAATCCGTTCGTTCCAAGAAGAACTTGGCAATCATTACAGCATAATCAAAACTCGCATTAATTTTACCGAAGCCCTGACTGATGTGTTGGAAACCGGCGCCGATAATTTGACCTTGGCCGATATGAATGAAGCAAGTGCCGAATACCTTACTTTGCAAACCAGACAACAATTAGCAATTAACTCTCTCTCGCTTGCTTCGCAAGCCGCCAGAAGTGTATTGAGTTTGTTTTAATAATGTCATTCTTTTTCTTCTTCGTCATTCTCGGGCTTGTCCCGAGAATCTAATAAAACAATGTGACAATAGCTTATGAGACCCTCGGAACAAGTCCGAGAATGACATAGACACCAACATGACGCCAGTACACTCCCGTCGCCTTAAAAAAGTTTTCTTATTATTTGCCTCATTCTCCACCATTTTGGTTTTTCCTTTTCCGTCATTCTCGGGACTATATCAAGACAGTCGCTAAAAACACAAAAATCGTTAATATCCTGATAAAAGTTAATAATACCTTGCATATTTTGCTTGTAGAATCGCAAATCTTGATATAACCTAACGCCGATAATTTTGTGTTGGGGGCCTTTGACCCTAAAACATTGTTTTAACAAAAGCTTACGAAAGGAGCTATAATTACCATGAGTAAATGGGTTTATACATTTGGAAACGGCAAAGCCGAAGGCGATGCCTCGATGCGTAACCTTCTCGGCGGTAAGGGTGCTAACTTGGCCGAAATGAATACTGTCGGCTTGCCCGTACCTCCCGGATTTACCGTTACTACCGAAGTTTGTACTTACTACTATAATAATAACAAAACTTATCCGGCTGATTTGAAAGAACAAGTTAAACAGGCGGTTGCTTATGTTGAAGGCATCATGGGCAAAAAGTTTGCCGACGCTAACAACCCGTTGTTGTTCTCAGTTCGCTCGGGTGCCAGAGTTTCGATGCCCGGTATGATGGATACCGTTTTGAACCTCGGTTTGAATGATGAAACAGTTAAAGCTTTGGCTAATGCTTCCGGTTCGGAAAGATTTGCTTATGACTCCTATCGTCGTTTCTTGCAAATGTTCTCTGACGTTGTTTTGGGCGCAGATTTGGATTTGTATGAAGAAGCTTTGGAAAATATGAAAAAATCTAAAGGCTACAAGTCAGATACCGATTTGACCGCCGAAGATTTGAAAGAATTGGTTAAAGAATACAAAGAAATCGGTCAGAAAATCGGCAAAGTCGTTCCGCAAGATCCTTGGGAACAGTTGTGGGCCGGTATCGGTGCCGTATTCGGTTCTTGGATGGCTGCTCGTGCCATTACCTATCGTAAACTCAACAATATCCCCGGTGACTGGGGTACAGCCGTTAATGTTCAGACCATGGTATTCGGTAATGCCGGTGATGACTGTGCTACCGGTGTTTGCTTCTCACGTGACCCTGCTACCGGTGAAAATGTTTACTACGGTGAATATTTGGTTAATGCTCAAGGTGAAGATGTTGTGGCCGGTATTCGTACTCCACAACCCATGGCTTCTAAAGGCGATGGTACTTCTTTGGAAGAAAAATGGCCTCACCTCTATGAAGAATTGGTAGATGTTCGTAACAAATTGGAAGAACACTACAAAGATATGCAGGATATGGAATTCACCATTGAACACGGAAAATTGTGGATGTTGCAATGCCGTAACGGTAAAAGAACCGCTGCTGCTGCCGTTCGTATGGCCGTTGAGATGGTGGAAGAAGGTATGTTGACCAAGGAAGAAGCTATCATGCGTGTTGGTGCTGACCAGTTAGACCAATTATTGCACCCGATGCTTGATCCTAAAGCTAAGAAAAATGTTATTGCTACCGGTTTGCCGGCATCTCCGGGTGCTGCCGTCGGTCGTGCAGTATTTAATGCCGAAGATGCAGAAGCTTGGGCTTCAAAAGGTGAAAGAGTTATCCTTATTCGTAACGAAACTTCTCCGGAAGATATTGGTGGTATGCATGCTTCACAGGGTGTTATTACCGCTCGCGGCGGTATGACCTCTCACGCAGCCGTTGTGGCTCGCGGTATGGGTACTCCGTGCGTTTCGGGTTCTAACGATATTACCATTAATTATGCTAACAAAACCATGACAACTAAGGCTGGCGTTGTTATCAAAGAAGGTGACTGGGTATCTTTGGATGGTGCTAAAGGTCAGATTATCGAAGGTGAAATTCCGACCGTTAAGGCTGATACCAACACCGGTAACTTTGGTAAATTGATGAGCTGGGTTGATGAAATCCGCGTTTTGAAAGTTCGTGCTAATGCCGAAACTCCCAAAGATGCTCAAACCGCTCGTGACTTTGGGGCCCAAGGTATCGGATTGGCCAGAACCGAACATATGTTCTTTGACGCTAATCGTATCGGTGATATGCGTGCCATGATTTTATCTGATACCGAAGAAGGCCGTCGTGCCGCTTTGGCAAAATTGTTGCCTTATCAAAAACAGGACTTCAAAGACTTGTTCAAAATCATGAATGGTCTGCCGGTAACGGTTCGTTTGCTCGATCCGCCTTTGCATGAGTTCTTGCCGCACACCGATTCCGAAATGCAGGAATTGGCCGATAAAATGGGCATCGCTCTTGAAAAGGTTAAATTGAGAGCCGCTTCGTTGCACGAAGCTAACCCGATGTTGGGTCACCGTGGTTGTCGTTTGCCGATTACCTATCCGGAAATTGCCGAAATGCAAGCCAGAGCTATCTTGGAAGCCGCTTTGGAATGCGAGAAAGAAGGAATCAAAGTTATTCCCGAAATCGAAGTTCCGTTGACCGGATCTAAGAAAGAGTTGGATATCGTTAAAGACATTATCGATACCACGGCTCAAAAAGTATTTGCCGAAAAAGGTGCTAAGATTGATTATATCGTTGGTACCATGATTGAATTGCCGAGAGCCGCTTTGATGGCTGAAGAAATTGCCGAATCTGCCGCATTCTTCGGTTTTGGTACCAATGACTTGACCCAGACCACTTTGGGTATGAGCCGTGACGATACCGGTGCCATTTTGGATGAATACAGAGCCAAAGGCGTTTATGTTGCTGATCCGTTTGCTTCGATTGATGTCGACGGTGTGGGCAAATTGGTAGCCAGAGCTTGCCGCAAAGGCCGCGAAACCAACCCCGATTTGCACTTGGGTGTTTGCGGTGAACACGGCGGTGATCCGAAATCTATCGAATTCTTCCACAAGGTTGGATTGGATTATGTTTCTTGCTCACCATATCGTGTACCTGTTGCAAGATTGGCTGCTGCTCAGGCTGCAGTTAAATTCAAAGGCGAAAGAGTTGTCGGCGGTGCTGATTGCTGCTGCAAAAAAGCATGCTAATATAGCTCTTTAGCAAAAAGAAAAAGCGTCCGTTTTTATAAACGGGCGCTTTTTTTTATTTTCCGTCTCTATACCATATAATTTTTCCGTTTCTGACTATAGCTCTTCCGATACCAAGCATCGGGACATATGGACCGGCAATGGCTACGCTGTCGTATTCATTACCGTTCATGTCTTTGTAGCTAACAGTATAGCTGGTTACATCTGCTACATAGTCTTCAGGAAAGAATTCTCGTTTGGTTTCTGCATCAATCTGAGTCACCTCAATGAAAATAATTTGATCAGTTTGATTTTCCAGGTATTTTTCTCTGGCATAATAGAACCAAGCAGGAAAGGTTATAGCCGCAGACAATAACAAAAATTTTATAACCCACCATACATTAGATGCTACATCTTCTATCGTATCTATAATGTCTCGTCTCATATTTATTCATCATTGTGCTTTCAACCAAACAATGCGTCCGTCTTCAATAATTATTTGAGCCGGACCGAGCTTAGGTCTTGAAGCGAGTTCTGATACAATAACTTTTTCGGATAAAATTCCGCAACTGTCTTCATAGACAACGGAATATGAAGTTACATCATTTTCAACACTTCCAAGCTCAATATATGCCGATGGGATATATGTTTTGGAAACAGTTGAATCGATTTGAACGATTTCTACCAGTTGTTTCATGTCGCATTGGCGATTGTAATGCATATCGTAGAATAACGATATGAGAACAGGTGATAGGAACAAAATCACCAACAAAATCTTTCCGCAGATTTTTGCTGCATTTTTAAGTTTTTTCTGTTTCTTCATAATAGTAAAAAATAAAAAATTAATATTCTATTTAATGCTAGGGAATTTTGTTTATTTTGTCAAATTGTTTTATTGTCATTTTTATAAAATTTGTTGCGTTTATTTGTAAATATTAACTAATAAATAAGAATTAGATGTTAGATTGATGACAATGAGATAACTCTATCGAGAGGACGATTTTATGAAAAAAACTATAGTAACGGCTTGCTCGGCAGTAGCTTTGGTGCTTGGTTTGAGCAATGTGGCAGAAGCCAGAGACGGGTTTTATTTGACGGCCAGAGGCGGTATGACCTGGAATAATCTTAATAGCAAAGACGATTCGATTACTGCGGCAAAAATAAGTGATTTGGATAGTGTGAGCATGTACTCGGGAGCTATCGGTTATAAATATAAATATTTTAGAGCAGAGTTAGAATATATTTCCCGTGGAGATGCTGAGGAAGATATAATTGATGCTGGCGTTTATAATTCTACAGTTACGGTTTCATCAAAATCATATATGTTGAATATGTATGTTGATTTGATGCCAAATTATTGGATTAGCCCGTATTTTGGTGGTGGTATCGGTTATACCGAGCTTGAGATGGTTAACGATAATGCCGGATATGCCTATGACGAAAAATGGGAAGAGAGTAAGTTCTCTTGGCAAATCGGTGCCGGCTTAACCTTGAGAATTAATCGTTGTTTGAATATTGATGCCGGTTACAGATACCATACTTTGGGCAAGATTGAAGGGGCTGAGATCAATGCTCACGAATGGTACGGTGGTATCAGATTTACTTTCTAGAAGAAGATTTTGGTTAAAGAAAAGGAAGCACTTGTCGTGATGGGCAGGTGCTTTTTTTGTAGTCACCCTCGGACTTGTTCCGAGGGTCTACTTTTTATAGATTCTCGGGACAAGCCCGAGAATGACGAAGAAGAAAAATAAGCCCGAGAATGACATTTCTTTTTTACCGTCACCCTCGGACTTGTTCCGAGGGTCTACTTTTTATAGATTCTCGGGACAAGCCCGAGAATGACAAAGAGGAAAAAAGCCTGAGAATGACATAAGCGGCGTTGATGTGAGGGACGAAAATTGACAAATTTTTGTCACACAAAATGAATTGGTTAAAAAATATTTAAAAAATATATACAAATCAGTTGGTTAGCTGACGATTTTTTTTGTGATTTTACTTGCTAAAATAAATAAATTGTGCTATATTAAAATTGCAAAAGTATTATCTTTGTATAGCATTATGAGAATTATTGAGGATTAAAAAAGGGTTTTTTGTATAACGAAATAACGTTTTCGTTTTTTTAAATAGCCTCTATATATTTTTGATTTTCATATCTTAATAATGTTTTCAGGGAAATTAATACGAATGCCACGCCAGCCGCTTCAAGATGAGAGTCTGTTGCCGGATTTATTCTAGCGTGAATAAAACTAAAAAAAATTAAACAAAATAAGGGGCGACCTCATTAACAATGAGCTGTACGCCCGCCCTTCAGAAAAAACATTTTTTGCCAAAAATTACTTAGTAAGGAGTATCGGTCATGAAAAGATGCGATATGTTAAGTGGAGCGGACAAGTGTAGCTATTGTCCCGTCTGGATATCTAGGATATCTTGCCTGCCGGAAAAGTAATCGAGTAACAAAATTTGTTTGTATGAGTAAAGGGAAAAGATATAACGACTATGGCTAGACTGATTAGAACCATAGCTATGTTATTTGTTTTTGCTGCAGCTTTTACCAGCTGTGGCAAAAGCATGATGGAAGAGGTCTACCAGACCCTTCCTACTGGTAATAAGCCTATAGGCTTTTACCAGGTAGGCGATTCACTTGCCGACGTGTTCTTCGACGACGAAACTATCGTCGAGAACCAACCCCACATTATGGGGGTTTCGGCGGAAGATACCATCAAAGTCGGTGGTACTGAAGCCTTTAGAGCTCTTGAGGAGCTCTATAAGGTAGCCGCCGACACGTTGGCTTTTGCCTACAACCACAACACCATCAACAAGGTGTATGTGAAAGGTCTTACCATGGAGTATAAACACTCCGATGGCAAGGTCTACACGTTGCCTTGTTTGTCAGAGGTAACGGTTTCTGGTGTTCATAGCTCAAAGGAGGAGGTTGCTTCTCCATACTATGAACTGTC
Source organism: uncultured Pseudomonadota bacterium (assembly GCA_949292335.1). GTDB lineage: Bacteria > Pseudomonadota > Alphaproteobacteria > RF32 > CAG-239 > CAZU01. The sequence goes on along the minus strand of CASEYY010000049.1, from coordinate 310 downwards.
AGAGACAGAGTACACTCTGACGGTGGATGGACTTGATGTAGCATCTGCTACTCAGGTCTTTGTGGTTGAGGAAGGCTATGTTCCCCCGACACTCGAGAGAGTGGAGTGGAGCTATAGCCACAAGGCATTCCGCCGTGCGGCTACCGTTAATGATGATATCATTACTGTAGTTTGCGACAATGTTGCAAACTTCGCTGATATCTACAGCGACGGTAGTAGAAAGAATATAGAGGAAATTTCCTATACAGTATCTAACGAATTTACTTTTACTGCTCCGGTAATAGAAGTAGAGGATATTAATACTGTTGTA
>CASEYY010000048.1 GCA_949292335.1 uncultured Pseudomonadota bacterium | reverse complement strand
GTCCATATATATTGCCGAAGAATCTTCACCGCCGTCCCATATCACCTTATTGCCGGAAAATATCGATTCTCCACCATCGGCGGCTATTGTCATATCGGTTGTAGTATAAATTGCTCCACCAAGAACAGTGTTCTTATTTCCTCTACTCTGGGCATAGTTGTCATAAAAGCTACTGTTTAAGAGCTTCATCGTGCCGCCATTATATATAGCTCCACCATATGAAGATGTCGCACCTACTGCATAATTGCCTCTGAAGACACCTACTATATTATTTATTTTTGTATTTGTTGTATTATAAATCGCACCGCCGCGGGCATAACTTTTATCCGACTTTATGTAGTTTTCTATAAAATTACCGGTTATATCACCTATACTTGCATCAGTTCCGCTGTTATAAATCGCACCACCATACGCGTTACTGGTTCCTGCCTTGGCATAATTTTTCTCAAAATTACCGGTTATATTACCAATAGTGCTGCTGTTATTATATATTGCCCCTCCGGTTGCCGTAGTTGCCCCACGCACATGATTTTCAACAAAATTTCCATCAATTTCTTTAATACTTGCAACAACACCTGAGTTTTTGTTATTACGAATCGCTCCTCCTGAGGCCACTCCGGTTTCTGATTTAGCGTAATTTTCGGTAAAGTCACCGGTTATAATACCAATTTTTCCGCCATCGTTATCTATAGCACCGCCATATATTTTTGATTTTCCTTCTGCATAATTTTTATCGAAATCACCTGTTATATTCCCAATTACAGCCTCTTCATTATTAAGAATGGCACCGCCGGATGCACTTGCGGATTCAGATTTTGCATAATTGTTACTAAAATTACCGATTATATCACCAATAGTTCCGCTGTTATTATATATTGCCCCGCCATCGACACCACCCGACTCTGAATATGTATAATTTCTATCAAAATCCGCTCGTATATTGCCAATTATGCCATCATTATATATAGCACCGCCACTGACTCCGCCTGATACGGAATACGCATGATTATCACTAAAGTTTCCGTCAATATCACCTATTTCTGCATCACTTCCTTCACTATAAATAGCCCCACCGGAAGCTCCTGAATTAGCGGACACATAATTTTCTTTGAAATCTCCCTTTATATTACCTATTTTATTTCGATTAGCAATCACACCGCCGGTGGCAATAGTTTTTCCTTGAGCATAATTTTCCGTAAAATCACCGCTAATATCGACGAGTGTTTCCCCGTCATTGTAAAATACACCCCCTCGGGCAGACGAACTGGTTGATACCGACCCAAAACCATCTATTTTAACATTCTGAATAACTAAACCGTTATTAGTTCCACTATTCATAAGAGACCCGCTTATAGAACCTTTCTCGCCGGTAATTGTAAAACCGCCGCCATCTATTACCATGCCAGTATTTGCAACCTTAATTATTGGATCGCCAACATCTGCTGTTATATTTTTAGTCAAGACGATGGCCGTATCCGCATCTCCGCTTTCTACTGCTTTTTTAAGTTCCGCCCAACTACCTACTTCCACTATGGTTTTTCCAGCGATATCCACATCCGCCCATGCCGAATTTCCCATTAAAAGGATTGCAGAAATAACGGTAAAATAAATTGTATTTTTAGACATAGTCCGTCTCCGTAGCTTTTGATAAGCATTTATTGTTAATATAAACAGCTTTGCCCTTAAACTAAACTTTTCCACAACAAAACCTCAAAGCAGAATCGCTTCTTATCTGCCCTGTTTGCTCGATTCTATTTAATGAAAGGTTAATTTTTTCTTAGTTTATTTGATTTTTTTATTTTTAAAACTTATCAGCTTTATAAATTTCAAGACCATTCTCAATCTGCGTCTGAGCTGTTTTAACAGCCGTCAAAGCTTGTTCAATAACTTTTTTTGCCGAATGAGCCGGTGTAGGATAAGAACTCACCCCTATGGAAAAAGCCAGTCTGTGCCGTGTAAAATTATCGCTCACCCCATCATTTAATATTTCAAAGATATGCCTAATTTCGTGATTAAGCTCGGTTTTTGACTTCAAATCATTAAACATAAGCCAAAAATTATATTTCAAACCTCTGGCAATAGTAACATTTTTCTTCAAATTAAGCACCAAAGTGTTAGCAATTTTCTTAATAACAAAATCTTCAATATTCATCTTACGAAAAGTCTCAATATTATTAATATTGACAGCCGCCACCGCGATAAGATTTCTGTCTTTAGTTTTGACATTTTCATTTGCCACAGCCACTTGCACTCTATCCTCAAACAAGAAGAAATTTGGCAGTCCCGTAATTTCATCATATAAATTATTTAGGGTCAAGACAGGTTGCTTTTTCCGTTCTTCGCCAATCAAAATAAAAGAAAAATGCTCGATTTCTGGTAAATAAATTGCTCTAAAATCAATCGGCAACACTTTTCCCTTAGTGTCTTTCATCCTGATTTGTACTGACTTATCGCCGGAAAACATTTCACCGATATTCTCAACCAAGGTCTTCCAATCACTGCTATCCACCAAATTAAGAAATTTAGCACCGATGACATCACCGCCGCCCAAATCCAACAGTTGTACTGCCGCCGGATTTGCATACACGAGCAAGTCATCTCTGACCAAAAAGAACGGTCGTTCCGAAGATGCAATAATCGAATCCACGACATCGGCCAGCCTAATATCGAGATTACGCCATCCTTCTGCCGTTTTATTACTTGCTCTAAGAGATTTTTTCTCGGGTTGGCTGAAAACTTCCAATTCATCAACATTGATATTAAAATCTTCTGCTTGTGCCAAAACATTCTTATCCGTTTTGGCTAACGGTTTAAGATTCAAGGGATTTTCCAGAATAGCGGTAATATCTTTTTTCATATTTCACCCCAAACTTTTGACCATTATAAATCATTTAATAAAAACACAAATACAAAAATTTGCATTTTATTAATAATATTTTGTTATGGTCATAAATATTTAGTGTAAGTTTTATCAGAAAGAACTAAAATGACAGAAGAGACAAACACCAAAGAAACCACCAAAGATACAGAAAACGTCATCAAACCCTCGAAACAGCCCTACCTTCTCAAAGAACGTTTTGAAATTTGTTTTGATCAGCCGTTGCCGCAACTAAACACCAACGGAGCTTTAGCCTACGAAGTAAAAGATAATATCAATCCGCAAAGAAACCTCTTTGCCCTGATCTGCGAAGATGAAACCTCGCCCCGCCTATCTTATCTGCCCTATTTAAAATCCATTGATTCGCCCTATATTCTCAAACTTATTGAATATGGCACGGCCAAGACGGACTCCGAAAAAGAATCCATGGCTCTCATCTACAATAAACCCACCGGTCCCAAAGCCAATATTTTTGATGAGGAAGGCTCTAAAATAACTTTTGATACTTTCAAATCCTTGTCACTTTCTCTTCTTTCGGCTTGTGACAGTTTAAAAACCTTTGGTCTTACACACCGAGCAATCAGGCTTGACAATATTTTTTATAAAGATCCTACTTGTAAAGAGCTTGTTTTGGGAGATTGTTTGGCGGCATTTCCCTCCTTATACCAACCGGATTCTTACGAAACCATAGAAAACACGCTTTGCTCTGGCTATTCAAGAGGCAACGGCTTTTTTGAGCATGACCGTTATGCTGTAGGGGTTGCGTTGCTCGGTCTGGTGCTCAATCACGATATCTTTTCTGAGCTTTCCAAGCAAGAGCTGGTCAGACAAAAATTACGATATGGTTCTTTCGGTTTTTTATCAAACAATGAGAAAATAAATTCTCAAATTGCCGTCGTTCTAAAATCATTACTTGATGACAATGGTGAAAATCGCTGCGACTATACCAAATTATTTAATTACTACGAAGGGAAGACCCAAAGCTTTCTTTCGACCGAAAACGATAGATCCACCCGAGCCTTAAATATCGGCGGAGAAAAATGCTACACCGCAAAAAGCGTAGCCGTTAATATTTTGTCCGACATAAATTCCGGACTTGAGCTATTGCAAAACGGCAAACTTTTAGAATGGATTAAAACCGGTTTGGAAAAAGAAAAACTCTATGCTAAGATTGAAAAGCAAATTCAGGCCGAGAAAGACAATCCGGACAAACATCTATTGCTCAACAAGATTTGTACTTTTTTGGATTCGTCTTTACCGTTAAAATACGGCGACGACTATATGTTTCCCGAAGGATTAGCCAAGACCTTGTTTTATTACAAAAAAAACAATTTATCGCTAACTCCGATTCAAACACTGATTTCAAGTGATATCATCAAGATATGGTATCAGGAACAACCGTCACTGCGAGCTCCCAGCAATGCCGGAGAATTCAGAGCCTATCTGTCACGTAGCGACTACGGCTATGGCTTTGACCGCATTATGTACGATAACGATGAAGATTTACCCTGTATAAGCCCTCTGCTCGGCAATGTCTTTGTTAATAGTGTCTCCCGTCTTCTTAAAGCATTGGACAAATTTAAGGGCGACCATCAAACCTTACCCTTTGATAAAAATATTATTGCCTACCTCAGGTGTAAAATGGGCAAAAAAATAGACGGCATTCTGATTGACTTAAATGCCAATCAAGATCATATCAAACTAGGTGCCATAATCAGGCTTTATGCCAATATCCAAAACAAGCACGGTCCGGCTCAACTGACAAACCTGTCCCAATGGCTGGTAGCGATATCAAAACCTTTAATTCAAAGCTACCACAATCTTAAATACCAAAAATATTTAGAACAAGAGCTATTGCAAATTTCCAAAACCGGAAAACTGATAGACATTGTCAATCTCCTAGAAAATGACGAGGCCCGAGATAAAGACAAAGTCGATTATTCCGAAGCCTTGAAAAACGCCAACTTTTTACTGGCCGAAAAATCAAAGATTGTGTCCGGCGATGCCAAATTGGAAGAAGAAGCCAAAGATTTAGCCTTGCGTTTTTCTTCGATTCTTGCTGTTTTAACAATGCTGAGTGCTTTAGCTTTCAGCCTGATATACTGGATTATACGATGAGCAAACAACAATTAAAACTTCCCCCCAAAAAAAACAACAAACCCGGCAAAATAAAATTAAATTTTTTGCAAAAGATTGTTTTACTATTGGCATTTATACTATTATCATTTACCGTTCTGCCGGTAATGGTTGTTTTGGGAATAGGGATTCTTCCCACAATTACAATAATGATAACCGATTCCAAAAACCTCAACAAAATAACCACCATCGGTTGTTTCAACTTTGCCGGAGTGATTGTAAGTTTTTGCAATATTTTTGCACAATTCGAGCAAGGCGTGGAATTTTTAATTTCAGCCAATATTTTAAACATAATCATCATGTTGGGTTCTGCGGGAATAGGTTTTCTGTTTTACTACATTTTACCCGATATCTTTGTATTCATATACAAGAGCTCGGCACAACATCGCCTAAAGACCATCAATTCCAAGCTTGAAAAATTAGCCGATACTTGGGCCAACATTATTCCCAATGACAGCTAACTCACGACCGAGACGACGTTTCTGATTTTTTTGATGGAATTTACCTCGATTTGTCGCACTCTTTCTTTGGAGATACCGTAAGCTTGGCTCAAATCCTCCAAAGTTATCGCCTTCTCCCGCATTTTTCGTTTAAATAAAATATCTTTTTCACGCTGATTCAAGAGGTTTAAGGCCTTATCAAACAAATTCCTGCGATATTTCATAATCTCGCCATAAGCCAACACCTCTTCTTGATTTGGTTTTTTATCAACAATAAAATCAATCCATTCGGAAACATTATCGGAAGAAGAACCAATTTTAATATTCAGAGAACCATCGTGGGATTTAAGCCGATAATTCATATCGGTTACATCCTTCACCGACACATCCAAAGATTTTGCAATATCGTTCAAGATATCATCCGATAGATATTTGTCATCATTGAGGTTGAGTTTATTTTTAATTTTGCGCAAATTAAAGAACAATTTTTTCTGGGCGGTTGTTGTTCCTATTTTAACCAAAGACCAAGAATTAAGAATATATTTTTGGATTGCCGCCTTAATCCACCACAAAGCATAGGTTGAGAACCTAAATCCCTGTTCTGGTTCAAATTTATCCAAAGCATACATCAACCCGAGATTCCCCTCGGAAATAAGCTCTGACACCGATATACCATAGCCGCGATACTTAGCCACCACCTTAACCACCAAGCGAAGATGAGCGTTTATTAATTTATGAGCGTCTTCTGGTTTTTTTTCTTTTTTATACTGTACTGCGAGCCGATATTCTTCTTCTGGTGATAAGATTGGATAAGATTTTATTTTCTTAAGATATCTTGCCATATTAACATCAGGCGAATAGTCCTCTTTTTCCGTATTGCTTTTTCTGTTCATATTGAAATCTCCTGCCAAACCTGATAGTCCGTAGTCCGAGTCCAACAACATTAAAAGCCCGTAAAGAGCGAGTTAATAATAAACAAAATAAAAAATTTTGCAACCAAAACTTTATTTAGAGCTTCTCTAAAACCGTTATTAGATATTTAAGATCATCCGGCAACTCAGAATCAAAAAATATTTTTTCCTTGGATTTTGGATGAATAAAGCCCAAAGACTTGGCGTGCAACGCTTGTCTGGAAAAAGTATTTACAAAGTTTTTAAGTGTCTCATCAAATCTGCCTCCGCTGATTTTCTTAGACTTGACATAAAGCTTATCCCCGATGAGGTTATTTCCTATTTTGGCCATATGGACTCTGATTTGATGGGTTCGGCCGGTTTCAAGATTACATTGCACCATGGCGGCAACATTATCAAAATTTCGCAGAACTTTATAATGGGTCACTGCTTTCTTACCTCCGTTTTGCAACACGGCCATTTTTTTTCTATCATACGGGCTGCGTCCGATATTGCCCTCAATTTTTGCCACCGCAGGACACGGCACACCGAAAGTAAATGCGATATATGTTCTGTCAATAGAATGTTCGGCAAACTGTTCACACAAAAAGCGATGGGCATTATCATTTTTTGCCACCACCAAGATACCGGATGTCTCCTTATCAATTCTATGGACGATACCCGGTCTTTTCACGCCGCCGATTCCCGACAAATCTTTACAATGAAAAAGCAAAGCGTTAACCAGAGTATTATTCCAAGCCCCCGGAGCCGGGTGCACGACCATACCGGCAGGCTTATTCACCACAACAATATCCTCATCTTCAAACAAAATATCCAACGGAATATCCTGAGGCACCGGCTCGGCATCTATGGCTTCCGGCATAGTAAGCACAAAAGATTGTCCCTCTTTGATTTTATAGGCATTTTCGGCAATTGTAATATCATCGCACAGCAGATTTCCGGCGGCAACTGCTTTTTGGATTTGAGCCCGCGACAATTCAGGAAAACAAGCCGACAAAAACTTATCAAGCCGTAACCCCTTAAAATCTTTATTAACTATTGGTGTGGTATAAATATTATCGTCGTAAAACATTTTTATGTAAAATAACCAAGTTTTTGCTTTATAATAAAGCAAAAATGCAAATTTGCAAGAGAGGGTTTATGGATAAACTTAAAGCGATAAAGATATTGGTGTTTATTTTTACATTTTTACTTATATTCGGGACGCTCTGTGCCTTTGGGCTCATTTACCGCAAACTGCAAACCCCGCAGGTTACGACCGATATTTCGCTAAGCCAACCTTCGGGTAGTTACATTTCCGATTATAAAATATCTGATGGTAATATCTATCTTCTGATTAAAGGTGGCAACAATCCTGATCGCATAGTTATGGTTAACCCGCAAGCCGACAACAAGATTGCCGAAATAACAATAAAATAGGAGTGTAACATGACCGAAGACACTGCAGATTTCGATAAACTTCTTGATGATTTCATCGCTTCACAGCTCCAAGATGCCGAGGATATGCTGGCCGAAAACAACGACAAACAACCTGCCGCTAAGACAAAAGAAGCCGATAATTCAGGAACCAACGATGATGTTTTGGAAAACAATATTATTGCCCAAAGTCAACTGGACCAAGAACCTTTACTTGCGGCCGAAGAAAAGTTACTTTTTCGAGCCTACTGTAATTTTGTTAATGCAACGGCATCTTGTTGTATCAATTCCAACTACCCCGTACCTGCTTTTTCATTCAACATTACGGACATTTTGCCGCGATTCAGACCCTCCCGCACTCAAAGATTGAGTGAAGACATAGTTTTGGCCTGGGAATCTTTGCTTTTGGCTCAACCGACGCGTCTGTCTTCCTTGCCTGCCAATCCGAGTGACGAACAGATATTGGCCTTTGCGGAAAAGACCACGGACAACAATTTGCAGAATGCCTTGATTTCTTATGTAGAAGTTCTGATAGAAACGGACTCTTGCGAAATAGCCTATAACTTACGCAAAGCCAAATACAAGAAACATTTAATTGAAAAGAAAATTTTTGAAGAACATCAAAACCGCATAGATCGGATGCGTAAATACATTGAAGCGATAAGGCAACAAGACTTCCCGATAAATGCCGAAATGCTGGTAAAGAACTTTTTTAAGGCCTTACGCAAAGACCCCGAGGGAGCCAAAAAGGTCATTGAATCCAATCCGGCCACTTTTGCCCCCATTCAAGTTGACAAAATACCGTCAAGATTTTTTGGTCTTATCAAAGCCAAACCGGAAGATGGATTTAAGATTAACAAGAAGTTAGGAAAGTTTATAAAAGATTTAAACATCTAGTTATAAACAAAAAACTAGACAAAATTAGATAATTTTGTTATACTTATAACAGAGCTAAAGCATATTAAAGAGGATGAAGACCATGGCTACGAAAACCAAATCAACAACAGCATCAAACATAAGATCCCAGGTTTCGCAAGTAATCGGCAACAAACAGGCTCGTGATAATGTTGTAAGACCGCTGGTATCACAACTCAACAGTCTTGGAGCTTCCGAACGCAACGCCCGTTTACTCAAAGCATCCGCGGCGATGTACCGCTCCTCTGCCGAAGCCGGTTTTAAGCCCAAAGAATCCGAAGTAAAAGATTATGCGGCAGCGATGGCAATCATTGCCGAAAAAAGAGGCATCAAACCGCAAAAAAATGGTGAATACGCAGATAAACACTTGGAAAAAGAGCTCTCACCGAAAGAGATGATGAAATATTTTGCAGCATCAATGGTGAACGAAAGCAATACTGACGAAAATACGGCTCGAGACAACATAACAAATTCATTAAAAGAAGTCTACCAATCCGACCAACTCAACGAAGATCTTCAAGATGTAGTTTTGGTCTCTCCCAATCAAGCCAACATCGGAAACAAATCCGACAGTGAATTTCTGGCTATGAGCGAAGAAGAACAAAACGCCTATATGGCGGAATTAAGTGATTTTGACAAAGAACACCTCCAAAAAATCTTAGCCGATAAGGCTAAGAAAGAAGCCGATGATCTGGCCAAAAAAGCCAGTATTTTTGGAGGTTTTGAAGGAGATCAAGACTGGGGACACAAAAAAGAAGATGACAATTTCAAAATTGAGCAAGGCGACATTATTGAATATATGATGAAAGAAATCATCTTAGCTTCGGCGGCATGGATGGGCAACAAAGTTGCCGGGTTTGGAGGAATTGTGCTCTATGAGGCAACTTCACTGGGCTATAAAAAATTAATCAGACCAATGCTGCACAAAGCATCAGAAGGTTATCAAGACTTAAAAGAAAAAACCCTTGACGGTATAGTATACGGCTACCACAAATTAAAAGATAGAATATTCGGAAATGATAATGCCACAGAAGAAAATCCCCCACAACCAACTTCTGAGGAAAACACTTCTTCACCAATAACCCCCGAACAAATGATTGCTCTGTTTAAAAACAACAGAACGGCAGCCATAGAAGATTGCAACAAGTCCCGTCGTGCCTTTTCTCCGGAATTACAAACCCCCGAAGAAGTCAAAAGAACCGAACAGCTGCAAACAAAACTTCGCCAATTATCAAAGCACAGCATTGTTTTGGGAGAAGACAGTATAACTTACCCCGACAAAACCGTTCCCTGTGATGCAAACACCTTAAGATTTCTAAAAACGCAACAAGGCCTCACTGATGACATGCAAAAAATCCGAATGATTGAGGATTTGAAGCCGCAAAATGACGCCGAAAAGAAACAAATATCTGATTGGTACAATGCTTACACCACCGCTCTGGACAACGCGGTAAAAGAAAACAAAACAACCACGGCTGATTTGCAAAATCTGGAAAAACAAACATTTAAGGACGCCAGCGGCCGCGAAATTAATCTTGCCGATGCTTTTGACAAGGCGGTTGGAGAGCAAACAGCGTTTAGAGAAGCCCAAAATATGTTTTTGCGTTTCAATGCCGAAACCGATCTTTTTGCTACTCATTATGCCAGTTACAAATTTTTTGAAGAAATAAAAGCCAATCCCAACTCTGAAATTTTGACCAATGAGGAAGCCTACAACAAATTCACGCAAAATATTACTTTGGAAGGCAAGATGCTTTTCTGGCAAAACGAACAGCAGAGGATCAAGGGCGAACCGGCACTTTCACGCGAACAAATGCTAGAAACGGCTGAAACAGCTTCCAAAGCCTCAGAACAAGACTATAATTCAAATAACAATACCGCCAGAACCAATCCCTTTGTGCGAGCCTCCGAAGTAGCAGAAAAAAGCTCCACCGAGAAACAAAGCTTTGTCGATGCCGCTACTAAAGCCCTTTCGGTAGAAGATGTCCTAACCTCATCATACCGCGACTGCAATGATGAAATAAATCGTCTTAATGCCGAAGGTAAAGCAACGGCAGACAGAAGAAACCTTCTTAACCAAGCAAAAGCCCGAATCAACAATACCAAGAACGAGATCTCCAAGAGTCCCAAAGGAAACACCGTTAACATTTCACAAATCAGAGGTTTCAAAGCAACAAGCAGAGGATAGTTTATGAAAAAAATACTCAAAATTTTCCGCAACTTTCTAGTAATAACAGGTTGGACTTTTGTCTTTTTGTTTGTCTCCCGACTGCTTATGAGCCTAATCTGGAGTTTTGATTTTCTTTCATATCACTCTTGGTCGATTTTTTCCAATTTTTGGAATACCGGCGGAGTTTTTAAGAGTTTTCCTGACATAATGTTGTTAATATGTTTATTTATGCTGCCTTTTTTATGGTTTTTTGGCTTAAGAAAATCGCTAAAACTAAATTATGTCAGATTTTTTTTATCTCCATTCGTTGCAATCAACCGGTTTCTAAGTCCCAATAACACCGTACCGGAAAGGATTGTATTAAAAAATGTTAAATCAACACAACAAATGATAGAGGACATTAAAGAGGAAATAGCCTCAATAAAGCCGGCCAAAAACGAAAAAGCCGGTTCGATACGCGATACAATCAATAAAAAAATATCCGAGGAAGTAAAAAAATAAATGATTATTAAACTTTTATCTGCTAAATTAGAGAAAATTGGTGCAATCCGGAGATAAAAATTGAAGCCTTTACTGATTTTATCAAAAATACTTTTGGTCGGCATATTCTGGAGTATCTTCTTTATAGAAGGTATTCGTGTGATTATGATTACCAACTGGCATTTTGATATATTTCGCCCGACACATTGGCAGCATGTTCTAGATTTATGGCGTTCTGGCTGGGTTATTGATGAACCGAAAGAATGGGCTTTTATTCTCATAATTTTCACGGCGGTTCCGGTATGGCTGACGGTTTTTGCCGCTTTAAGCATTGTACACTGGAACAAAGTATTTGGTTTTTTGAGTGTAATTCCGGTAAAAATATTTAATCTTTTATTTGAAAAACAAGTAAAGAAGATAGCCAACACCGCCTCAGTAAAAGTCGTGAAGAAGAAAAAGTCGTACAAAGAGATACGTCCCAAGAGCATTCGCCCGCCGTTGGAAGATTCGGCCTTTGCCCCGAAATCAGTATTTGACACCGATCGGCAAGCCATGCTATCAGGAATACCGGCCCCCAAAAAATCACCTATTACCGCTACACCAACATCTGCCCCCGAAGAGCCAAAGGAGTTTACGCATTCTTTATTTGAATTTGATGATGACAACACCATAGATTTTGATCTTTTTGCCGAGGCATCGACAAAAGAACCGGCCAAAACTCCGGAAAAAGAATCCAAACCACAGCCTTCACCAAAGGCCAACAATCAGCCGCCAGCGAGCAAGAAGAGTCGTTCAGACAATACCTTTCCCAACAACAAACCCAAACGCAACAATGTAAATTCCTCCTTTGAAATAATCAAACAAAAAGGTTACGAGGTTATTACAGGAGCAACCATCCAAAATACCTTTATAGATTTCATTGGAATTTCGCAAAACCAGATTTGTTTATGTTTAAATGACAAAGAACCCGGAGACTGGTTGGCCGACGAAGAAAGATTTAATGACGAAGAGCCTTTATGGTTTTCAGAGAGTTCTCACCGTATTTCTCCGGTTCGCAAGATTGATTTGGCAAGACTGACCTTAGGTGAAAAGCTCAAAGACGCGGATATGAGTTTTGAAATTACGCCGTTTGTAATTATTCAAATCGGCAACATAATCAACACCGAAGATATGCTTGACATCTGGCAAGAGATGAAAGTTAATGTTACGCGTATAGACCGCGGTACCCCTAAAGAGTTACCCTTATTTGCCAAGACCTTAGAAGAAGCGGAAGCTCCGGTTGAAAAGTCTGCGGTTGACAAGATAAAGAAGATATTACGCAGTATAGCATAAGATAAGAGGAAAAGATGGCATTAGAAAAAGAAGGCGAGGAATGGAAAGAATATAACAGTGCGGTTCGCTGGATGTTGATAACGGTTATTATCTCGGTAGCCGTAACGATTTTGTTTGCAATTATTTCGTTACCGTTAGCCTATGTAATAGGTAACGGAATATCAAAGGCCAGCATGGATGATGTTTCCAAATTTTTTAACCTCATATTCAACAAGAGTGGTTTTTTATACAATCGATATTGGGTTTGGTTCAAACAACTCTTAAACTACCACGGTCCGTTTTCGGTAAGTTTATGGGTTCCGATTCTTCCTTTCATAAGCTTGCCGATAGGTCTTATCACCGGCATAGTTACCAATCCCTACCGTTTTCAATCAAACATCCACGGCTCTGCTCGCCTTGCCGAATTAAGTGATGTAAAGAAGATGGGTTTAATTGATGGTTTCTGCATAGTTGTAGGAAAATTCAAGGGTCATTTATTAAGACTAAACGAAACATTGTCGGTACTATGTTGTGCCCCTCCCGGAACCGGTAAAACAGCCGGAGTTGTTATCCCGACTTTATTTAATTCTCCAGGCTTAAGTGTAATTGTTAACGACCCTAAGCCGGAGTTATGTTTTTCCACCTCCGGAGCCCGAGCCAAGGTAGGACCGGTATTTATCATCAACTGGGGTATGGAAGACAATCCGGCGGAAGGCATCTATTATCCGAGTTGGAATCCGTTATCTCCCGGCACGGTACCGGCACCCGGACCGGCACGTGACATGTATGTTGATTCCATGTGTAATACTTTGGTAGAAGATCCCAAAGGTGGAGCGGATCCACACTGGTCAAAGACCGGTCGTGCGGCATTAACCGGCTTTATTCACTTTATCGTCTCCAAATGTGAAAAAGCCCGTGCCAACGACTACTTTATCGGGCGTATTTATGAGGGCAAACTTGACGAAGAAGATAAGAAAGTTCTGGAAGGCTATTATCTTGAAATGAATGACCCGATGGCAGTCAGAGCATTACAAAATCTGCGTTCTGGCACTTTAAACATTGATAACTATCTTCCGATAGGCACTTGGGCGTTACTGCCAGAAAAATGGATTGGTCATGAATCATGTATAGCCATGATATTGGAATGGATTACCGAAGCCCAAATCAAGCAATCGCAAGATATAAAGCGACGCATGGAAGAAGGCGACCAAATGGCGGCCATGGCCGACCCAATGAGAGATTTGCTCGAAGCGGCGATTGATGAGGCTCGCAAATTCGGCTATTCGGCCCGCTGTATTGTTGAATTGAGCCAATTAAGCTCCATGCCGGACAAAGAAAGAGGATCTGTATTATCAACCGCTTTTGCCGGTATCGGCATATTCAAAAACTCTGCGGTTGTGGCTCGCACCAGCTTTTCTGACCTCAATTTTAAGGATCTTCGTGGTCTCAAAGATCCGATTACGGGAGAATTCAAGCCGATATCGGTATATCTGTCAGTAAACCAAGTTGATGCTCGAGCCTTAAGTGTAATTTCGGCAACATTCATTGATTTGATGTCGTCTTACCTGATTGCCAACCCGCCAAAATTTAATAATCCGACAGATGGTCAAATGGGTCCGTTCCCTGCATTATTTGCCATCGACGAGTTTCCGACCATGCCCAAATTAAAAGCGGTTATTGACGGACCGGCGGTAGGACGCGGACAAAAAGTATCATATTTATTGATTGGTCAAGACTTAGGACAAATCTCCGGTAAATACGGTAAAGATGATTTGGAAACGGTTATCTCAACGACAGCCTGCAAAGTTATCTTATCCCAAAACAACGAGCAGACTGCTCAAAGATTCTCCAAGATGATTGGTAACAAGACGGTACAAACCTCTTCTTTTTCCAAACAAGAAGGTTTCAGTAAGGGAGCCAATCCCTTTGCCAAGAATGTGAGCTATCAGTTGCAAGGTGTTTCGGTTATCTCAACCACGCAATTATTGAGTTTGCCGATGACCAAACAGGTTATTTTGATGCAAAGCTATATTGACCGCCCGATTATGGCCGATTCTCCGCGTTGGTATCTTGACCCCAAGATGAAAGCTTTAGCCAAACTTCCGCCGGCACCTAATGTTCCGGACTGGATTGTTGCTCAACGCGAAGACATTAATGATGATATGCTGGCCAAATTAGGCATTGATTATAATCCTGATGAATATAGTGAAGCAGATGAAGAATTTGATGAAGAGGAATTAGAAGAACAGCAAGAACAATAAACACCACACTCCAAGCCCCTGTTTTTTTAAGACAGGGGCTTATACATTAAAGGGACAATAAACGAAGTATGCTATACAATGTTTATTGTCCCTAATTGTTTGTGAGGATGTTGCAACATCCTCACAAGTGCCGGCAGCGGCTGAGGCCCATGGGGCTTAAGT
>CASEYY010000047.1 GCA_949292335.1 uncultured Pseudomonadota bacterium | reverse complement strand
GCATGTACGAATCGACTTAGCAAAAAAGATATGGCTTATCGCCGGTGGGCAGGAGGTGAGAGATGAATAATAACATCACCTTAAATGCCTCAATGCGAAGCAATTTGCTGAGTTTGCGAAACATCTCCAAACAAATGGATAAGACCCAGTTAATATTAGCCACCGGCAAGAAAGTGAACTCGGCAATAGACAATGCGTCCGCCTATTACCAAGCTCGCTCGCTGTCTAATCGGGCGGCTGATTTAACCGCGTTACTTGACGCCATGGGGCAAGGTATCCAAACCATTGAAGCAGCCACCCAAGGCCTGACCTCGGGAGCCGAATTTTTGGAGCAAGCAACCGCGGTAGTTAATGAGGCGATGACAGTTGCGGTACCGGAAAAAGAATGGTTTGCGGCTCAAGATGGAGTGGCGGCGGTGGTATCTAACTGGCAAGAGCTAAAAGCCGCGGTTAATTCCGGTGTTAAAGGAGATATTGTTATTTACGGTAATATTGAGTGTGAAGAAAGCTTTACTCTAAAAGACGGGCAGAACTTAGTCGGGGTTGGTAAATTCGGCATTTCCCAACCCGATAAAGACAAATACTCACAACTTAGTTTTGATATGGCGGCAAATAATATTACCACAAACTATGCCATCAGACTAAGCGGCAATAATGAAATTAGTGATTTATCGGTTAAAGCGTTTGCAGATAGTAATAATAACTTGTATGTATTTCAGGCCCTAAGTAAAACATCCAATCTTGATATACATAATTTGGATATGGTAATGCAAAATAGCGGAGGTTTGACTGTGGGAATATATTCCGGAACTATAAATTTTATCGGTAACAATTCTATTTATGGTGAAGTATCCGCAATATCATTACATTCTCCTTATGGTATATCTAGTTCTATTATAAATGTATATGGAAACTTAGATATCCAAACAGGAGATGGAATAACGGCGTCTTCAATTAACGCTTATGAAAATGCAGTTATGAAGGTGCATTCGCAAACATGGGGATTGCGGCATTGCACATCTAATTTTTATGATAAAAGCCAACTGTTATTGGAATCAGAATATGTTCCAATAACAGTCGGAAAAATATCCTTTCATGATCAGTCGTATGCAGAATTTGTTTCTTCTAGAAATTGCTTATCAGGAATTAGCGGATTAGAAATAACTTCTTCTGATGTTGTTATAAACATATCGACATCTAACCTTATAACTTCTACAGCTGCCGGTGGTGCTGCTGTAAAAATTGCGAAAGGTGCCACAATTATTATGGCAGGAAATGTATATGAAATAAATAATGATGTTAATGAAAATGTTACAACATCAATAAAAGAGCCGCCTAATTCGTCCGTGATTGCAACCGGAGCGGCACAGCCGGAAGGGTTGGGGGATATGCTGGCGGAAAATAGTTCGCGAGTGATGGAGTATCAAGCCGATAAAACCAATAAAAAATATTCCGAGCAATACAAAAAAATATTGGAAGAATATGATGATTTGTTGGCAGATAGTTCGTATCAAGGAATTAATCTGCTTAAGGGTGGAAAATTGGAAGTTGCTTTTAACGAAAGTCGATCCAATCAATACACGGTTGCTGGAGTTTTGGCCGATAGTATGTCGCTGGGATTAGAAACTAGGGATTTGTCTGATACCTCGGCAATCAAAAAATCGCTGGAAGAAATAACCAAAGCGGTTAATTCAATTCGTTCATTTCAAGAAGAACTTGGCAATCATTATTCAATAATCAAAACCCGCATTGACTTTACCGAAGCTCTAACCGATGTATTAGAAACCGGAGCTGATAATTTGACCTTGGCTGATATGAACGAGGCTTCGGCACAATATCTCACCTTGCAAACCCGTCAACAGTTAGCGATTAATTCCCTCTCTCTTGCTTCACAATCTGCCAGAAGTGTCCTAAGTCTCTTTTAGGTTCGTCATTCTCGGGTGTGTTTTTTCTTTACCGTCATTCTCGGGCTTGTCCCGAGAATCTAATGAAGCAATGTGACAATAGCTTATGAGATCCTCGGAACAAGTCCGAGGGTGACATATAAAGAAGTGTCATTCTCGGGCTTGACCCGAGAATCTAATCAAACAATGTGACATAGCTTCTGAG
>CASEYY010000046.1 GCA_949292335.1 uncultured Pseudomonadota bacterium | reverse complement strand
TTGCCTTACAGAAAACCCCGAGTTTACTCGGGGCTGAATGCCAAGGTGTTGGAACAACACCGCTCCACGCCAACGAGCGTGGTCAAACCGTAAGGTTTGTAGCTGTTATAGAACCCCCAGTTTACTGGGGGATATCTATCCGTAAGTTATTTTTTAGAACTCTAGAAGTTATTAATAATAACAGGGTGTTCGTCTTTTGTCGGTTCTTCAAAAGATTTTTTTATGCTGTCAAAGTTTAAGATATTTTGTTCGGCAATTTTGCCTTTTCTGCTCATCAGCCTTTGCTTTAGTACATCATCCGGTGCATAAACATAATAAATTACCGGCTTTCCGCCCATTTGATTTATTTTGCTAATTGCTTCTTCTCGAGAAGACTTGCTCCAAAACCCGACATCAAATATAACATCTTGATTGTTTTTGATATATGTCTCAATTTCTTGCCACAAAAAATCAAGTGTTTGCACAAAACAATATTCCCAGTTGTTTTCATATTCTTCCGGTTTATATCTTCGCATACAAACCTCATCGGGATTTAGATGAACGGCACCCGTATCAAAAGCCAATTTCTTAGAATAAGTGGTTTTTCCGGCTCCAAGAAAACCACAAATTAAATAAACTGTCGGGCATTTTTTCATTTTTCAGATACTCTGTAAATTGTTTATACCAAATAATATTGTAGAATGATGTTGCAAAAAATAATCTAAATCAAGAGAAATTATACCACCAAATCAGCCGCACTATGCAAAAACAAAAAAGCCAACCTCACGGCCGGCCTTTTTCTTTTTGGTTGCTTAGGGCTGGATTTACTTTCGCCAAGGCTCAAGTAGCCTCTGTGGTACTGCCCGTTGGGCACCGGCATTCTTCCGCCCGCCTGTACCTTGTAGTGAACCTACGACCTTCAGATTATGAGAAATCAACATCCTTATAAATAGCAAACAATAAAAAGATATAAGAACAATAAAATCAAAGCATTAGGTAACATGGATTTATTTTTATTCCTTCTCTTTTTTGCCATTTTTAAAAATAGCTGCCCCATAATTGTCCCATGAAATAATATTTTTAAGTCTCTTGTTTTTTTAGGTTTTATGACCTAACTAAAGTATTATAAATTTTATTTACAGGAGCCCATATGAGCAATAAAGAGTTGATACCGCTAAAATCATTACGCAAATTAGATAGATTGATTTTACAAAACAAAACCTTGTTTTCTGATAAAGAATTACAACAAAAAATAATTTTTTGGGCAGGAGAAATGCTCAAAGAGGTCAAAGAAGAGTGGTATGATATACATGCAACAACAATAGATGCGGTGGTTATTCAAGACCGAAAGCTAGAAGCCCAAAGAAGAGCCGAAATAAAAGATGCAAAATATGCTCCGTTTAGAGAATATTTTAAGAAAGTACAACAGGCTAAGTTTATAGAGATGTACAAACGAGGTCAAAAGCTTTCGGCAAGTGGTTTTGTTAGGTATTTTCTGAAAAATAAGGCTCAATCTGTGGATATCCCATATAAAAACAGCAATTTGCAAAATAAGCTCAATCAGTTGGCTCAGGCCAACAACAGAGAATTTAAAAAAGCTTCTGCATGATATAGTTAGATGCCCGCCAGCTATGCGGGATAGACTATATTTTTTCAATCATCTATAGTGTTAAAGCAAATTTTGCATTAACACATAATGGGAGAAAACAAAATGCAGATGTATTCACAATATAAATCGCCGCTTGGGTATCAAACCAATGATAACGGTATAGATAGCTACGGAGTTGATCATAGCAATTTTTCTCTTCGAGATGAGCTGGCCTACCAACTGGCTCGTCAGCAAAGAGAAAACCAAATCATTCAAAACTTTCATAATCAAGGTATAACCAAGGATTATCCGCAAATGGATAACAGCTTTTGGGGAACTTCGCCGGATAATAATTATGGCTTTGGAAATTCACAGATATCTTCTAATATTGAAAATATACAAAGAACAAATGTGCCAAATGATCCAAACGCTTCTAAGAATTTAAGTCTTGATAACAGCCAAGAACAGACACAGTCCACATTTTATAATAATCCTAATTGTTATATGCAATTTGACGGACAAAATCTGAATCTATTCAAGGGAAATCAAAAAATTAATAGTTTAGATGCAATGTCAGGTCATCCAGATTATCAAGCTAAAAAGTTTCAAAATGTTCCCAATAGAGGTCCTATTCCTGAAGGAACGTATTATGCAAACCAAAATCAAAGACAAACTATAGGAGCTCTGGATGCTGTAATTGGAGCAGCAACTGAGCTTCTCAATATAAATAGAGGAAAATGGAAAGGATCTTTACCTTCTTGGGGACTGCGACGAATTTGGCTTCAACCTGACCAAAATACCAATACTTATGGACGTGATGGTTTTACTATCCATGGAGGTTGGAGTAAAGGTTCGGCTGGTTGTATTGATATTCCATGGCAAACTGGAAAATTAAGTGATTATATGGATGATTGCCAGAAATCAGTTCCTGTTTATGTTAATTATCCTAAAGACAATTGGTAATATAAAAAAGGCAAGAATTAAATCTTGCCTTTTTTATTAGATGTTGTATTTTAAACGAAACTGCAACTTCGGAAGTTAATATGTTGAGTAATAAAATAAATCAAAATATTATGGAACCACTTAAATTACTTTGGCAATTTAAGTGGTATGTGGCGATATATCCTTTCATTTTTACCATATTACTTCACGAATATTTTTTTCCTCCGGCGAAAGATGATCCTATTTTTGGCTCAGAGGCAATGTCATTTGCTTGGAATTATGTAAGTCAAGAAGTTTATGTCGGTAGTGTTATTGATGATTTTGGTATTTTTTTATGCTATTTTCTTTTAGGTGCAAGCAATATGCGTAACCATCCGCTTTTGGCAAAACTTATCTTTCTATGGCCGTTGATTTGGGGTTGTGTTGTTCATTTATTTAAATTGGCAACAACATAGGAAAAAATAATGAAGGTTACTTTATACATTGATAAAATAAAACAAGACATAAAAGATACCTTTAAGTTGGTTTGGCTATTTAAATGGTATGTTTTTATGTATTTGTCTTGCTATATCTTTTTAGTCATAAAATTATTTAATATTTCAGCTGATGGTGTGCATACAATAAACTCTGCCACGCATGAAAATATGTGGATATATACAAATACTAAAGTTTATGAAGGACATTTGCATAGCATTTTATATCAATATTTTTTATTGTTTTTTGTTGGTACAAGCAATATGCGTAATCATCCGCTTTTAGCAAAACTTATCTTTCTATGGCCGTTGATAAGTTTAGCAATTACAAGGTAAGTATAGGAGAGGGATAAGAAACTATTCTTCCTCTTCTTCCATCCGCCTGCACCTTGTAGTGAACCTACTTATTTCGTAGCTTCAAATCAGCCGCACCGGGCAAAAACAAAAAAGCCAACCTCACGGCCGGCCTTTTTCTTTTTGGTTGCGGGGGCAGGATTTGAACCTACGACCTTCAGGTTATGAGCCTGACGAGCTACCGGGCTGCTCCACCCCGCGATGAATTGTCACCTTTTTACGCTTTTATCATCACCTTGTCAAGTGTTTATTTAAAACATTTTATTTGAAACTTAAAATTTCGGGAGACGGTCGTTCGTTAACCAGTCCCCCGAAAACCCACCTATTACAGAACTTTTATGTTGCCGGCCGCAATTCGCCCCCTGTCATCATAAAGTTCATAGCCTACCTTTTGACCGTCTTCCAGTCTCTTCAGACCAATTTTTTCTAATTGAGTAACATGCAGAAAAATATCTTTATCACTCTTTATTTCCGGCTCTATAAAGCCGTAACCCTTTTTGCTGTTAAACCATTTTATAGTTCCGGTCAACATCTCTCATCTTCCTCCAATTTTAGAATAGTCAGTTCATAACATGTGTACTTGCTACACTTACGTTTCTATGCTACTCTTGATTGAATATTTTGTATATATATTATTTTTCGGCGTTTGGTGTCGGTTTTTTCGGTTATATTTTTATTCTCTTATCCAATTTTTCCAGCTCATCAATATAACTCGAAATCAACCCCAATCCTTTGTTCCAGAAATCAGCACTCTTGGCGTCAAGGCCAAACGGCTTTAACAAATCTGCGTAATTCTTTACACCGGTCTCTGCCAACATTTTGAGATATTTATCGGCAAAGTTCGGTACCTTATTTTCTTGATATACCTGATATAATGAATTAACCAAACAGTCGGCAAAAGAATAGGCATAGACATAAAACGGTTTCCAGAAGAAGTGACCGACTTGTGTCCAGTTATTTTCCGTAACTTCATCAATATTAACAAATTCTCCCAAAGAAGCAGCCATTTCTTCTTTCCAAATCTGTGCAAGCCTTGCCTGCGAAACCTCTCCGTTACGTCTTTCATTATGTGCTCTGGTCTCAAAAAAGTGAAATGCGATTTGGCGGATTGAAGTATTTATCATATCGTTTACTTTACCGGCAATAAGGCAAAGTTTTTCCTTCTCATCTTTTGCTTCCTTAAGTAGCGATTGGAAAGTTAACATTTCAGCAAATACCGAAGCAACTTCGGCCAAAGTTAAAGGAGTTGCATCGTTCAAATCACCTTGTACGGTGCTCAATCTCATATGACAACCATGTCCCAATTCATGAGCAAGTGTCAGAACATCGTTTTGTTTGCCGACAAAGTTTAGCATCAAATACGGATGGTATCCGTTAGGCAAGGGCATGGCGAAAGCTCCGCTTCTTTTTCCCTGCCGTGGCGGCACATCAATCCAAGAATGTTTATCATCAAAAAAGTCTTTTGCTAAATCATACAATTTGGGAGAAAATTGAGTGTATGCTTTTAATACGATGTCGACTGCCTGTTCCCATGAATATTTGCGGTCGCTTTCAAACGGCAAGGGTGCATTTCTGTCCCAGTACTCCAGTTTTTTGACTTTTAGCCATTTGGCTTTCAGCTTGTAGAAGCGATGAGCGATTTTGGCATAATTTTCTCTGACGGTTTTTGCCAAGGCTTCCACGGCCTTATCATCAACTCTGTTAGCCAAGTTTTGCGATTCTACGGGAGTTTTGAAACCGCGTTTAATATCTTCGATGGCTTTGTCTTTAATAACCATATTATAGTTAAGGGTAAACAAAGGAGCATTTTCTTTGCAAACGCGAGCAATTTCACGACCGGCCGCAGTTCTGATTTCTGCGGATTTATCCAATGTTAATTTGCCGACCTCTGCGTCGTTATATTCCTTTCCGTTTACAACATATTTCAATCTGGCGGAAGTTTCTTCGTAAAGCCTTTCCCAGCCTTCGCCGGAAGTAATTGATTTTTCGTGCAGTACTTCTTCTATTTCTTCGGAAAGTTCAAATTTTTTAAATAGTCTCACCCGGCTCAGCCAAGGCTTATAATATGCCGCATTTTTATCTTTCATCCATTCTGCTATTTTGCTTTGCGGCAGTTTATTTATTTCCAAAGAAAGGAATATCAGCGGTTTTGCGTAATCATTGAGGCTTTCGGAAGTATTTTGATAAAAAGTCATGGCTTGCGGATTATTCATCTGCGTAACCATGTTAAGATAGGCAAAAACGCCTAATTTGTTTGCCATTACCGAGTTATGCTCATGTTCTTGAGCCAATTTACAAAACTCGACGGCATTAAGAGAAGCTATTTTACCTTTATATTTTTTTGCAAAAGCCGCTACGGATTTTTGGTATTGTTGCAAATCTTGTTTAATTTTAGGGTCTGCAATATCTTTATATAAATCGCTCAAATCCCAAGCCGGTAAATTATCTTTATTGCGGCAGCATTTCGGGGTCAAATTCCTGCAAGTTTTGCTCATCTTCCATTTCCTTTCTCAGTTTATGCAAATTATCCATTTCTTGTTTTGTATTCGGATATTTTTCTAAATATTCGGTTCGTGCTTTTTCATCAATAAAACTGTTTTCCGGCAGTTCGGGGATAAATATGTAATTACTCCAAGGGTATGGTTGTTTTCCTTTTTGCCAGTCAGATATGCCGCGGGCGACGACTTTGACATCACAAACTGAGCAAGCCAAAACCGACTTTGCGGAGCACCATAGCGTCCCCTCGCAATTTTCCAATTTTTCGGCCAGTGTTCGCGAGCACTTAACAAAACCTCGCATTTTCACATCTTGCTTGGGAGCAATCAAGACCAAAGCAACTGTCAGCATAAACAGTGCAACAATCACAAATACCAATGCGGTAAACCAGTTTTTTTTAATCCGACTCATACAAAATCTTAATTATTTGGCTTTGCGTTTTTTAATTAATTCTTCCAAAAGAGCGAGTTCTTCCAAGGTATTAGCGGCAGACGCCTCTTCAACCGGACATTCTACGGCCGAGCACTTCAAGCCCATACGCAAGGCAACCGCAACGGCGTCGGTGAGGTAGTATTCGTTAGCGGCATTTTCATTGCTGATGGCGGCCAAAATTTCAAATAATTTTTCTCCGTCGAAGCACATAATACCGGAATTACAAAAAGTAATTGCTTTTTCGGCATCGGAGGCATCTTTATATTCTACAATGCGTTCAAGATTATCACCGTTCATAACCAGCCTTCCGTATCTGGCCGGATCTTCCGGTCTAAAGCCCATACAAACGACGGCATAACCTTCGTCTCGTTTTTTCAATAATTTTTTCATGCTTTCTTTGGTATACAAAGGTTGATCACCGAAGATTACCAATATATCGCCCTTAAAACCGCAAAATTCGGAACGAGCGGCACAAACGGCATGAGCAGTTCCCAGTTGTTTTTCTTGGACACAAGTTGGGTACGGAGCAACTTCCTGTTTTACGGCATCGCCGTCAGGAGCAACAACGACAACAATTTTGTCGACTTTAAGTTCTTCCAAAGTATCAATAATATGTCTAATCATTGGTTTTCCGTCTACCGGCATCAATACTTTAGGAAGGTTTGATTTCATTCTGGTACCTTTCCCGGCACCCAAAATAATTGCTCCGACTGCATTTTCTGACATTATACTTATTCTCCTTTATAACTTTTTAATAAATTTTAGGCTATAATATAGCCACTATGATGAATCAGTTAATTCCGAGTGTCAAGTTATGAGAAAACTTTTTTTTGCAATTTGTTTCAACCTGGTTTTCATTGGTAATATCTTTGCGAAGGTAACGCCGATAAGCGGTTACGAAGGGATAAGCTTTCAAAATCCGCATCAGCAGGGTGTAGCAAAAGTTCATGAAGTAGATGCTGCGGAATTTACGGACTTTTTGGAGCAAAGGTTTTCCGAAGCTCAGAAAGTAGATGTTAAGACGCTTAATAAAAACTTCAGTGTGATTCGAGATGAACCGGAAAATAAAAGCGACGCGTCATCGGGCAAGAGTATTTTTGAAAATCTTTATGAGCAGGCATTATCCAGAATTTCATTATCTCAAGAAAATACGAGAGACGAAATAGCATCAACGGAGCCCCAAGCAATTCCAGATATTGCAGAACAAGAACAGTCTTGGCAACAACAAAGTGATGTACCGATGATAGTTGCATATCTGCCGCCGGACAATTCTCCGGAATATGTTCCGGCAATGGAACATATTCCGTATTTCATGAGTCTTTTAGAGGTTCTTCCCGGGGGCAGTGTAAAAATAACCGAAACCGTGACCGTTGTTGCCAACGGTTATAAACTAAAAAAGGGTTTAAGCAAAAAGTTGCCGCTTTATGTAAATTATGTTTCCGGTCAGAAACAAAGGCTTGACTATTCAATAATTAATGTAACGGTCAATGATATGCCCATAAACTATCACCTTAATGCTGACAATAACAGTGTATATATGCTTCCGGAACAAAACTATATTCTTGATCCCGGAGTTTATACTTATCGATTTGAATATTTGGTTGATAACTTGCTGTATAAATATGATGACCGTTATCGGTTATATTGGGACATCGGCGGCAATGGGTGGAATTTGGTTGTTGACAGAGCCGGCGGTATTTTGGTGCTGCCGCAAAAAGATGCTCTTTTAAGCAGTACGGTTTTACTCGGCGGGGTATTCGGCTTATATGATAATTTGGTCGCCGTATCTCCCAATGGTCCCACATCGCAGACTTATGTCGCCTCTCGCCCGCTTTTTGTGAGTGAAGGGCTGCATTTAATAGCGGACATTTCGCCGCAGGCATTACTTCCCGAAACATTGTGGCAAAAATTTATCAGATATTTATACAGCAACGGAGATATATGTTTTGCCGCTTTTGGTTTGTTGGTTATATTCATATCCTTTGTTATATCGAGGTATTACATAGGCAAAGATAAGGGACAGCTAAAATTCAATTTTGACAAATCGCCGTTGTTTTTACGGCAACTTTTATTTAACCGATTTGACATAAAATCGGTATGTGGATTTTTGCTTGAAATATACCGGAAAAACATCATAGATATTCAGCAATCTGGCGAAACCATATTACTTATAAAAAGAACCGATAATATGAGCAGTCTGTCGCGTATTGAACAAAAAGCCCTAGGCAAGCTTTTTACGGCACATGAAACCGTATTTAGGGTCGGACAGGAAACAGTATTAAAATTTAAAAGATTTATAGGTGATTTACATAAAGACATAAATCGTCAAATGTTGTTTTTTCGTTTCAAAATAAACATCGGCTATTTGTTATTTGGGCTGGCAATGTTGCTATTGACCGAAGCTTTTATAGCCGGTTTTAAATACAATTTTTCGCAAACTTTGATTGTATTGTCGGTAAGCAGTATTTTTAGTGTTTTCGGTATTTTTTGCTGGTATGTCGGCACAAAAAAGTGGGTAAAATGGATAATCAGAATATGTGTTGTGTGTTTTGAGTTTTTGCTTTTGGTAATTATGTCTGCGGTTGTTCATCCGTTAGCCGCACTGATATTGCTGTTGTCGGCTTTGGTTATCGTATTGGCAATAGGAAATTATTCGCAAAGGTTTGGCTTAATGAAGCACTATATAAAAGAAGCAGGCAATTACAGAAATTACCTGTTATCACATCATGACAGCATAGTTCTGGGCAAAGGTTTTATCAATCACCAAGCTGCGATATGGTCTTTAGATTTAGCCGATGAATTTAGGCTTTCTGGGGATAAAGAATACTACAAAATACCTGTTATGCAGGCTATTGTTGATAAATTTGGGAATTGACTATTTAACGACATCTTCAAGGTTTTCAAAAACATCTTTTGCCACCGACATGGCGTCTTTTGCTTTTTCGGGTTTTCCGGCATAGGTTAAAGAATAGCTCATGACCTTAAATCCGAAAGGATTTGAGGTATAGTTGAGCTTATCATAATCGTCTTTTTCAATATTTTCATATCCCGTAATATCGAGGTAAGCTATTCGCATATAGGCTCTCCATATGATGATATCGGGATTTTTCATATTTTTGGTAGTGGTTATGGTTTTGAATTGAGCCGTCCACAAAGTATCGGTAACTTTTTTTATTTCATCGATTTCGATAAGTCTTTTCATCCCTAATCGGATGAAGGTTTTCATAGTATTTTCGTCGATGGAATTAACAAAGTCGTAATAGTTTCTGGTTCCCGAATACCAATAGAAAAGAGAAGTTGTATCCCAGCGATAGAAGAGGTCGGCCGAGGATTTTGGTACCGAATGCCGCATTTCGATATAATCAGTGATATATTTTTCGGTCAGGAGATCTTTAAAATAAGCGGTTTTGTAAGCAGGCTGGGCATTTTCGATTATACTTTTTTCTTGATTAAGAACATAAAAAGAGGGAACGGCGTCTTTTTGCGGCAACAACAGGTATATTATACAAGTGAGCATAATATTTAGGCAAAAGCTACACACGGCCAGGATAACCAAAATTCTTGACGACCACAAATATCTTCTTTCGGGAAAGGCTTTTGTGTGAAATTCTTGGGGATATTTACCCAATTTGTCGGGAGATTTTTTATCTTTGTAGCGGAACAGGAGAGAGAAGAACATGATTTCTCCTAATAAGCATATTGTTCCGAGCGGACATCTTTAGCTGTATTCATATAGCTTTCGGGATCATCAGGTGTCCCGACATAAGATGTTGAGTAGCTGGTTACCAAAAAGCCGAAAGGATTTTGTTCACGCAAAGATCTGTTTTCATAAGGTATCGGGGCGAGTAAAGCCCTTACATATGCTCTCCACACATTAATTACCGGGATGGTTTCGCCCGGATAATAATCCATGGTGATAAATTGAGCCTCCCAAAATCCGCGGGACATCGGTTTAATCCATTCGACCTCGGTTAAGCGAACCAAACCACGCATTTTAAATTCATTAATATTACGGTTAATATCGTTAGATGCAAAATTCTGATATACTCTTTGCGAAGACATCCAAAAGAGTCTGGATCCACGTCCCCATCTGGTAATAAGCTCGTCATAATCGGCGGTAATGGTATGCCTGAGCAAAATAAACTCTTCAATAAAAGCTTCGGTTAACAAATCTATTGCGGCCACCGGTCGCTCGGCTCTTTCCAACGGTGCGAGTTGGCTGAATGTACGCAAATGTTGGAATAACAGCGGCTCGGCACCTCTTTGCGGCAGCATGACATATATTGAAGATACCAGCATTATGTTTAAGCAAATGCTGAGTGCGGCGAAAATAACCAGCAATCTTGAACTCCACAAATAACGGCGTTCGGGCATGGCACCCGTGTGTATGGCCTCGGGGTATAAACCCAATTTATCAGGACTTTGCTTTTCTTTATATTTGAATACGGTATTTAAGAGTTCAATCATTATCCCAAACCATCAAGCTGTTACAAGTAGCAATATACTAGACCGTAAAGATATCTTTTTTATTAATTTTATACAACAAAGTTGGATAAAATCAAATAAATACTGTTAATATACAAAATATTGGTATAAGTTATGTTCAGGAATGTCGTTTTTTAAGGTAAGGCAATGAAGAGAATATTAGCGTTAATCGGGATAATAAGTATATTTGCAAACGGCTGTTCGAAGGTCGGAGATAATACGATAGTCGAGCAAGGAGTACCGGCACCTGCCGCCTATAGTGATTGGGACAGAGCGATTCGAGTTGATACGGATATGCAGACGATGTATGCCAATTCTCCCCGCAAAATTGAAAAGCCGATAGATATGTATATGGCTTTTGCTTTAGCCTTGAAATATAATTACACCCGTCGTTTGGTGAGCTACCAACAGAGTATGGTCGAGCTTGGTATGTCACCGGAGAACAGATTACCCGAGATTTTTTCTTCGGCCGGCTATGTTAATACCTCCAATCCCGATGCCATGGATTCCGAGTTAAAATTAGCATGGAACATACTGGATATCAGCACGGTATATTATCAAAGTCGCGATAATTGGTACCAAACCAGTGTGGCCTATGAGCAAAGCCGCAAGGTTATACATAATTTAATGCAGGAAACCAGAGTTTTGTATTGGAAGGCTTTGTCAGCTCAAAGGATGTTGCCGGTTATTGACAATATGATAGAGTACATGACCTTAGATGTTGACGAATTAAATGCCCGTTCCAACGAATTGGCCAAAGAGGGAAAGAGCCTGAGTGTTGCCGATTTGGAAAAGAAACGCGAATATATGCAAGCGGTAAAGGAATTGTCGGAGCTAAAACGCGATTTGGAAACGGCAGAGGTTAGATTAGCCTCATTGATGGGGTTCCACCCGTCTACCGAGTTTAAGCTGGTAGGTAAAGAATATGGTAATTTTGATTTGCCGGAGATAAAAAGCTCGTTAAGCGAAATGGAATGGGTTGCCTTGACCAATCGTCCGGAGTTGCGAGCCCGAGATTTGGTTACCAATTTTGACGAAGTCATAGCTTCGTTTCAAGTTATTCAAGATCCGGGAGCTGCGGCTTACAAAAAAGATTCCAATTATTACAACCGAGCCTGGTCAAAAAAGGCCAGAGAGGTTGGTTTGGAAGTATTTGAAAATGTGCAAAACCCGCAGTATTTTGCCGCCGAAGCCTTACGCCGTCAACGCATGACAACTTTGGTTTTGACACAGGTTTATGTTGCCTGGGCCAGATATATGTCGGCACTTGAAGACTATCAAATATCGCAAGAGTTGGCCAAAGCCTCCGAAGATATAGCCGAAGACACCACCATAACCGACGGTTCCAGAGCAACCAAGTCACAGTTGGAGGCCGCCCGTGCTATTGAAGACGAAGGTAAAGCCCTATTGGCTTATGTAAATCTGCAAGATGCTCTGGGTAATTTATATGCTGCTTTGGGAATGGACGCGATTCCTTATTATATGTTAAACGAAAAGCCGTCAAAAATAGCGGTTTACTTACGCGGGGTTTTAGAAAAGTGGCGTAAAGGCGAATTTTTGCCCGATAATCGCCCGTATATGTTAGAGGTTCCGACCAAACGTCCTCCGGTAAATTTATCGTCATCAAAATTGATACCCGATTTAACTTTGGAAAGCGGTCAGAAGTTTGAGGTCAAGATTCCCGATGAAATAATAGCCAAGATGAATTTTGTCGGTGATGTTACCATCAAAGCCGGATTAGTCGATGATACTCCGTTGCCTGATTGGGTTATGTTTGATGAAGAAAAAAGAGCTTTTGTCGGTATGGCGATGCCGGGAAATGTCGGCAGTTATACCATGAAGGCTTATTTGAGCGATGAGAGCGGTCAGGTTGCCTATGTCACATTCAAGATAAAGATTACCGATGTTTATGTCCCGTCCGTAAAATTGATGGGGCTGACCGAAGGTCGTACCGCCACGGTTTTAAAAAAATGTGTAGGTCGCCAGTGTACGGATGAATATATTGTCGAAGATATGATTGGCGAAGATGTCGTCAAAACCGCCGACTGATTATCCTAAACTTAATGCCCCGTAATGCGGGGTATTTTTTTTGGGGGGGAATCCGAGTCGAATCCGATATTGTTAAAAGACTCGGGAAATTGCATAAAAATAGGTTAATTTCTTGCTTAAATCACCTAAAATTTTAGACAGATTTCCGAATAAAAAAGTTATTAAGAATTTTATCTACAAGCCCAAAAAAAATTTATGACAGTTTTTTAAATAGATAGTGCGGAATCACCATTTTGTTAACTAAAAAGATGTTGAGAAGAGAAGGGTAAAATATAGAATAAAAAACGACTTAAGGATAAGAAAAATTATTGTTTATGTTTACCGAATAAAAAAATTGTGTATACTATATGTAGTGGTGTTTACTTTTTATTAAGACTATATATTGTATGTTCAATGTCGATAACGACATTACGAGTCTAACCCCATAACTAATGAAGGAAGAAGAATAAGATATGTCAGAAGCAGAGTACAAAATGTCTTCAGTCGCCGGCGAGAATATCGGGATTGAAAATGTAACCAAAAGAGATGGTACTTTGGCTCCGTTTGATAGCAGCAAGATTTATAATGCTATCTTGAAGGCCGGAACCACCACCAAAGAGTTTGGCGACGAAGAGAGTTGGCTTTTAACGGCACAGGTTCTGAAAGTTTTGAAACATAAATTTTCGGATGTTTTACCCACGATTGAACAAATACAAGATGTTGTGGAACAAGTTTTAATTTCGGCCAACTATTTTGCTACTGCCAAGGCCTATATATTGTATCGTGATCAACGCAGTCGTGCTCGCCAAGATAAAAAGGTAATGGTTGATGTTGAAAGCTCGATTAATGAATATCTGGAGAAACTTGACTGGCGTATTAACGAAAATGCCAATCAAGGTTATTCCAACGGCGGCTTAATTTTGAATGTTTCCGGAAAAGTTACTGCTAACTACTGGTTGAGCCATATATATCCGGCCAATGTTGGCGAGGCTCACCGCAACGGAGATATTCACATTCACGATTTGAGTATGTTGGCTGCATATTGTGCCGGTTGGTCATTGAAAAATCTGTTACACGAGGGCTTTAACGGAGTACCGGGTAAAGCCGAGGCCGGTCCGGCCAAACACTTGTCGGCAGCAGTCGGCCAGATGGTTAATTTTATGGGCACTTTGCAAAATGAGTGGGCCGGAGCTCAAGCTTTTTCATCGGTTGATACCTATTTGGCTCCTTATATTCGCAAAGACAAATTGACCTACAAGCAGGTATATCAAAATATGCAAGAATTGGTATACAACTTGAATGTCCCGTCTCGTTGGGGTTCGCAAACACCGTTCACTAACTTCACCTTCGACTGGGTCTGCCCGGAGGATTTGCGTAATACCCACCCGATAATTGCCGGTGAAGAGCAAGAATTTACCTATGGTGAATTGCAAGAAGAAATGCACATGATAAACAAGGCCTATATGGAAGTTATGATGAAAGGTGACATCAAAGGCCGTCCGTTTACCTTCCCGATTCCGACCTACAATATGACACCTGATTTTCCTTGGGAAGACGAAAACACCGAATTGTTGTTTGAAATGACCGCCAAATATGGTTTGCCTTATTTCCAGAATTTCATTAATTCGGTCTTAAAACCCGGACAAATTCGTTCTATGTGCTGTCGTTTGCAACTTGATTTGCGTGAACTCTTAGCCCGCGGCAACGGCTTGTTTGGTTCGGCTGAGCAGACCGGCTCTGTAGGTGTTGTTACCTTTAACTGTGCTCGTTTAGGCTATGTATACAAAGGCAACGAAGCCGGTTTATATGCTCGTTTGGATGAACTGCTCGAGATTGCCAAGACCTCGCTTGAGATTAAACGCAAATTCATTCAAAGATTAATCGACGGCGGCTTGTTTCCCTACACCAAACGTTATTTGGGAACATTGCGTAACCACTTCTCCACCATTGGTGTAAACGGTATTAACGAGATGATAAGAAACTATACCAATGATGAGCACAACATTGCGGATGAGTGGGGACAAAATTTTGCGGTTAAGTTCTTGGATTACATTCGTGATAAATTGATAAAGATTCAAGAAGAGACCGGACATATGTACAATTTGGAGGCAACCCCGGCCGAGGGAGCCACCACCAGATTTGCTCGCGAGGATAAGAAGAGATACACCGATATTATCCAAGCCGGCACTAAAGAAAATCCGTTCTATACCAACTCGTCGCAATTACCGGTTGGTTACACGGATGATCCGTTTGAAGCTCTGGATTTGCAGTCCACCTTGCAAACCAAATATACAGGCGGCACGGTTTTGCACTTGTATATGGGCCAGAGGATTTCATCGGCCAAAGTTTGTCGTGATATCGTAAAAAGAGTTCTGACAAACTACCGCTTACCGTACCTTACCATTACTCCTACTTTTTCCATTTGCCCCAAGCATGGATATATTTCAGGAGAACATAAGTACTGCCCGATTTGTGATGAAGAAAAGAAGGCAGCCAAGAGAGCCGCAATGTCAAGAAAAGATGTTGCTTAAGAGATTAACTTAAACTAGAAAAATGGAGAAGATGATGACAACTGTTAATTTTGAAGATGTAAAACTTTCGGATGAAGAAAGACAACCTTGCGAAGTATGGACCAGAGTAATGGGTTATTTGCGTCCGTATTCGGAATTCAATGTTGGCAAAAAATCCGAGTTTCGCTCTCGCGTATGTTTTTCCGAAGCCAAGGCTTTAGAGGGCTGTGCTTGCCATTGTGAATGCGATGCTTATGATGTGGCAGCCGAGTAATCGGAATTAAAATATATGTCAAATATAGTTGTCGGCGGCGTTGAGAAATTCAGCGCCGTTGATTTTCCTGGGAAGCTAACCGCTGTTGTCTTTATGCAGGGTTGCCCGTGGAAATGCCCCTTTTGTCATAATGCTTCAATCAGGGAGATTAAAAACTCAACCGATTTTTCATGGGAGAAATTTTTTGATTTTTTAAAAACCAGAGTCGGTAAGCTGGATGCCGTAACTTTTTCCGGCGGCGAGCCGTTAGTTCAGGATTGTTTGGCCGATACCATAAAGGAGGTTAGGGCTTTAGGCTATCAAATCGGGCTTCACACCGGAGGCTACCGTCCCGAACACTTAGCCAAAGTGCTGCCTCTTATCGACTGGGTCGGTTTTGATATCAAGGCACCTTTTATTGCCGAGCGATACAAAGAAATAACCGGAGTTGATCACCTGTCAAGAGCGATGCAGAGTTTAGATATTTTGTTGCAAAGCGGAATAGATTTTGAATGTCGCACGACTTGTGATCCCAGATTTTTGAGTATTGAAGACTTAAAGAGTATTGCTCGTTCGTTAAAAGAGAAGGGTGTTAAGAAGTATTTTTTGCAAAAATATCGTCCGATAGAAAGTGATAAGACGACCACTGACGACGACTGTGAAAATTTGTTCAAAGATAAAGAATTGTTGGAGTATTTGCAAAATAATTTTACAGACTTTGAGGTCAGGAGATAAAGAAAAAGCCCTGCTTTGAAAGCAGGGCTTTAGGTTTACTTTTTGGTTTCGTTAGGGTCACGCAAGACATAACCTCTGCCCCAAACGGTTTCAATATAATTTTTACCGCCGGCGGCTTTTTCCAATTTTTTACGCAATTTGCAAATAAAGACATCAATGATTTTCAATTCCGGTTCATCAATTCCGCCGTAGAGGTGATTTAAGAACTGATCTTTATTAAGGGTTGAGCCTTTACGCAAAGAGAGCAACTCCATAATTCCGTATTCTTTACCGGTCAAATGCAGAGGCTTACCGCATACGGTAACGGTTTGAGTATCGAGGTTAACAACAACATCACCGGTAATAATGATAGATTCGGAATGGCCTTTAGAGCGGCGAACCACGGCATGAATTCTGGCCAAGAGCTCATCTTTATCAAAAGGTTTGGTCAAGTAATCATCGGCACCGTAACCAAGCCCTTTAACTTTTTTATCGGGTTCACTCAAGCCCGAGAGAATAAGCACCGGAGTATTAACTTTGGCGGCACGGAGGTTACGCAATACCTCATATCCGTTCATATCCGGCAACATCAAATCAAGGATTATAATATCATAATCATAAAGTTTTCCGATTTCCAAACCATCCTCGCCCAAGTCGGTGGTATCGACAACCATACCTTCTTTTTTGAGCATGGTTTCAACGCTTTGCGAGATAGCGAAATCGTCTTCTACCAAGAGCACACGCATGAAATTAATCCTTTCTAAAAAACAAATTACCCTTTGATATGAATACTATACATTTATAAATTTTATTTGTTTAGGTTTGTTAATAATTATTAACAGTTTTTTGGCACAAAATTTGTTTTGTGTTAATAACCTTTATAAATATGGTAAATCAGCAAATATTATATTATAAATATTTACATTGGTAAGGATAAGGGACAAAGGTTTTGGGTGCATTTACGGAAAACATGATACAAGCACTTGACAAGCTTGAAGTATCGTCATATTTCGGTCGGGTCAGCGGTGTCCAGGGGTTGTTTATTGAGGTCAGCGGAATATTGACACCGCTTGCTATCGGTGATCGTTGCAATGTAATCAACAATCGTCAGATGAGAGTTCCTTGCGAGATTGTAAGTTTCAAAGATGATAAAATATTGCTGATGCCCTATGGTTCGATGGACGGTATCGGGATAAATTGTCTGGTTGAGGTAGTTGATGCCAAACCGGTTATATATCCGCACCCGTCATGGCTGGGCCGGATAGTTAATGCTTTTGGAGAAGCTATAGACGGTAAAGGGCCGTTAATCAAGGGTAACAAGCCGTATTTTATCAAGTCTTCACCGCCGCCGGCACAGTTTCGCGATCGGGTTAAAGGCAAGGTTGACTTAGGTATTAAGGCGGTCAATACATTTTTGACCATTTGTAAAGGTCAACGAATGGGTATATTCGCCGGTTCCGGAGTAGGGAAGTCGACTTTGATGTCAATGATGGCTCGTCATACCAATTCCGATATTTCGGTTATCGGGTTAATTGGCGAAAGGGGACGCGAGGCCAAAGAATTTGTTGAGGATGTACTGGGTACCGAGGGCTTACAAAAATCGGTGTTGGTTTTGGCCACATCCGATGAGAGCCCGTTATTAAGAAGACAGGCCGCTTATGTTACCATGGCTATTGCCGAATATTTCCGTGATGAAAACAAAGATGTTTTGTGTATGATGGATTCTATTACGCGTTTTGCCATGGCTCAAAGAGAAATATCATTATCAATAGGAGAGCCGCCGGCATCAAAAGGTTACACCCCGAGTGTCTTTTCCGAGCTGCCCAAATTGTTGGAGCGAGCCGGTCCCGGTTCCGGCAACGGCACCATAACCGGATTGTTTACGGTGTTGGTAGACGGCGATGACCACAACGAACCGGTAGCCGATGCCGTTCGTTCGATTTTGGACGGACACATAGTTTTGGACAGGTCGATAGCCGAACGCAATCGCTATCCGGCGATTAATATTTTGCGTTCGATTTCAAGAACCATGCCCGACTGTGATACCAAAGAAGAAGCCGAGCTGGTATCCAAAGCCCGTCGTTATATATCATCATACGAAGATATGGCCGAGCTGATAAGACTGGGAGCCTATAAGAAAGGTTCCAACCGCGAGGTTGACGAAGCCATTTTTTATTATCCGATGATAGAAGAATTTTTATCGCAAGGCAAACAAGAGAGGTTTAGCTTGGAAGAGGGCTATTCCTTGTTGACGGCAATCTTAAACACACCCTATGTTCCGGAAGAATAGGTGGTATAGATGCGGGATTCTTTAGCGGTTTTGGAGCGGATAAAGAAATTTGAGCTTGATGAGCAACAAAGGATTTTAGCCATTGAATTGGGTCAAGAGGAAAGCCTGCAAAAGAAACTCAATCAGTTGACGGCAGACTATGAAAAAGAAAAAGAATTTGCCATGCAGAATCCTTTGTTATGCGACTTCGGAGCCTATACCGATAAATATCTCAAAGAAAAAAAACGTCTGGAAAAGAAGTTGGCGGCGGTCAGGGAAAAAATTGAAGAAATAAGAGATCTGATGGCCGATATTTACAAAGAGCAGAAGACTTATTCGATTGTTGATGAAAACCGCAAGAAAAGACAACAAAAAGAAGAAGAGCGAAAAGAGCAAAAGATGCTTGATGAAATCGGAACCAATGTATATATCAAAAAGCATCAAGAATAAACCGGAGGAGAAAAAGATATGTTTGAAATGAAAAAATTAGATTTTGAAATGAGTGCTTTAGAACCTTATATGTCGGCAAAAACTTTTGAATTTCACTATGGCAAGCATTACAAAGGCTATTTGGACAAATTAAATGAGTTAATATTGGGCAGCGACTATGAAAAACTGGGGCTGGAAGATATAATAAAAACAAGTTATGCCAAAGGAGACAAGGCTGTCTATAACAATGCTTCGCAGGTATGGAATCACGAATTTTTCTGGAATTCTATGTCTGCTAAAGGAGGTGTTGAACCCTCATCCGATATACTAAACAAAATTATTGCAAGCTTTGGCAGTTACGACAATTTCAAAAAAGAGTTTAAGCAAAAAGCCTTGGGTCAGTTTGGCAGTGGCTGGTGTTGGGTGGTGGAAAAAGATGGTAAATTGAGTATTATTGCCACATCCAATGCCGACAATCCCATATCGCTGGACTTGGGAAAAGCTTTGGTTTGCATAGATGTATGGGAGCACGCTTACTATTTGGATTATCAAAATCGCCGGGCTGATTTTATCGATTCGTGGCTTGCACACCTGCTAAAGTGGTAATTAATCAAAACTTAAACATTTTTGTTATATACTATCCCCATATAGTGTCATTTAGGCATTTTACGATATGGAGTAGTGAGTTATGGCAGAATATGTTACCGAAAAAGAGTACTACATTGCAGAGGACGAAACCGGTAGTTTGTATATATACATCAAGGCACGTTCTTCCGCACCGCAGATGCCCAAAGTAATATATGACGGCTATGACCATGCGGTTTTGGTTCGTTCGGCGAACGACAAAATAATTTTGGATTATATCAATCCGCAGGTAAGGGATAAATTACGCAAAGCGACACAGGTAGTTATTGTCGAAACGGTATTAGAAAATATCAAAGATGCCTATATGGCGGAGATGAGTATTGTCGACAAGATACCGCTTGAATGGTCGGATATAGGTTTGAGCAGTTGGGAAGAAGCGTCACTGCAACATAAAGGATAATATATTTATCGTCCGCCCCTTCCGATCGTTTTTATTTTCATCATTTTAATATCTTTATCATCTAAGGGCTTGCCGATCTTTTTTTGCTGTCACCCTCGGACTTGTTCCGATGGTCTATTCTATACCGTCATCCTCGACCACCACAAACAACTGTCACCCTCGGGCTTTGACCCGAGGGTCTCAAAAAAAACTTGTAAAAACATTAAAACTGTCATAATTTAGCTTTTGCCGAGATGAGTTATCTCGGTGGTGTCTAGAAAACATCACATATAGAAAATCCTCCTTAGGAGGAGTGGGTGAGATAAGCGTGCATGCATGACGAATAAGCCTGACTGTCTATATGCAGTTTTCTAGCTCCTCCGCCTTTTTATAAGGCGGTTTTGTTTTAATTTATAAACAAAAATAAAGGAGTTAAAACTGTGAATCTAAAACAAGAATTAAGAGAAAAATTGTCGATTGAATTGCGAAAATTCAGACAAGAAAGAGGTTTGAGCATTCAAGAAGTGGCACTAATGTCGCCTTTGTCGATACAGATGATATATGATATGGAACAAGGTAAAAACCGCCGCACCAATATTTATCAACGATTGCTTAAGTTTTATGGCAAAAAGTTAGAATTTACGGTAAGTGATTTAGAGTGATTAATTGTCATCCTCGGATTTATTCCGAG
>CASEYY010000045.1 GCA_949292335.1 uncultured Pseudomonadota bacterium | reverse complement strand
CATACTATAGACGCAACAAAACTCTCCGCCAAACGGCAGAAAGCCCGAAATTCCTCACTAAAGAGGCTATGTTTAAGTACTTTACTCAACATCCTTGTTGCGTCCTTAAATCTTGGTTTTCTTAAGAAAAATCCGCACGGACAGCTACTCCGTACGGATTTTATTTTACCATATTTTTTCTTAAAAAGAAATTAATTTTTATTTTTCACTTTGAAGAATTGATATATATGAGCAAAAAATGCCCCCTTAAATCCGGCGTCAATCATTCCCAAAGCAACTGCTCCGATTACAAATATTAAATTAACAACATAGTTGTCTATCCCAATCAAAGCATAAAGATTGTACCACATCTTTGCAATCAACCAGTAAGGTGTCATAATTACAAATTGTGCCCAAAATATTGCATTGTGATTACCTTTGGCCATCTTAAACAAAGTACTCCAATTAATAATCTTATAATCGCCGGAGGCAATCGCCGGAAACACCAAAAACAGCGGAGCAACAACTATTGAAACTGCTACGGAAATTAATATTGTGAGTGAAGTTGTGAGGTTAATCAAAAGGTTGGGGTCAAAGAAAAATGACATCAAATAAATACCTATCAACACCGGAAAAATTATGATTACCGAAAGCACTAAGGATGCAATCAAATACAGTCCCATTTTTTTCCAAAAATCCAAAGAAATAAAATCAACATCACTTTTGCAAACGATTGCCCTACAATAATTTATGATAACACCAACCGAAGCCAGAATTATGGTGAGCAAAGTCAAATTTTGTTGCCAAGGACTGATTTCACATTTGTTCATATTGATTGAACACATAAAGGGCATACCAATAAACATTTGCAACACGACAAGAGCAGCTATCAACGGCAAAATACCTTTAAGCAATGCATTATTTTTTAATACATACTTAAAACTGCGGGCTATCGTTTCCCAAAACGGAAGTTTTTTTATTTCAGATGTTGTCATTTTTATTTCCTTTCAAATAAAAATTTTTTTTGAATATGGCAAAAATTAGTAAAACATGCCGCTGTAAATAACGATATTATATTTGATAAAAATTCACCTGCCAAGGATATATACAATTTATCGGCATTTTCTGCAGCTAAAAAGCTATAGACAAACGATGTCGACACCAACAAGGCAATAATCAACAACAGCATTAAAGACATTATTATGATAAATGTATTGCCGGAGGTTTTTTGCCAAACTTCTTTAATGCTCGGTAATTTTTCACCGGCGGCGGCAAAGGCAAAATAAACAAAAAATCTTAAGGCCAATATCGGTGGCCAAAATCCCAGAGATACTACCGTAAAGTAAGCAAGCTCAATTCGCCAATCCGGATTCGGCTCACGCACATATAACAAGTACAAAGCATAACCGGCAATCAAAATTGTGGCAATATATGCAATAACAAGCAAAGAGATTTTTAAATCTCTCATATTGGGCTTAATAAGCTCAAATTTATCGGTTAATTTGCCGTTTTGTAAAATACCGTACCATATACGAATAAACATACATAATATGATGAAGTTTATGATTCTTACCCCTGCCCAAACCCATAAATTGCCGTTACAAAAATGGTTGGCTCGATACAATTCATTTCCGCACAATAGCTCTGTACCGCTCAGCAAATACAGCAACGACAAAAATAAAGCAAACAATGCACTCAGGCGGACAAATTCCTTAAATTTATCCGTCAACAAACCGTAAGGACCGAAAATTGTGGTAATAATCGGCAAAGAGACGGGAGCATAAGCAGTTTTATCAATTTGTTTTGTCATTTAGATTTCCTTTACTGAAATTCCCGGCAGAGCCCGGATTTGGGTAAGAGTATCGCCATATAAGGCAAAACCGTCCGGCAGAGAAATTGTAACATCCCATTGATTGTTTAGCGGTTTAATGTAGATTTTATTTCTGCCGCGACGATCCTTATTCAAAATGTCTTTAAGCGGCCTAACGGCACTTACATCATCAATGGAGATTTCCAAACCGTCGGCAATTTCGGCGATGGCCTGATCCAGTGTCTCCACCGAATTAATCATCATTCTCGGATTAGCATCCTCTTCTTTTTTATCAATGGTTACATTTATAAGCAGAGGGTTGCCGGAATTTATTACTTCTGCATAGCGGGTCAGGGCATCGGAAAAAAGTAACCCTTCAAAATTTGAAGTCCCGTCCGACATTTCCAAAAAAGCATATTTGTTACCGTTTTTAGAGATTCTTTTTTGAAAAGAATTTACACATCCGGCCAACTTACTGCGTAAACTGTCGCCGGTTCTTAATCCTTGCATAACTTCGACATATTTCTTAACGCCGAGCCTCTCCATTCCTTTTTTGTAGCTATCGAGCGGATGTGCCGACAAATAAAAACCGATTGCCTCCGCCTCAAGCTGCAATTTTTCCAATTCCGGCCAATCCGGTTTATCGTTCAATGCGACCTTAGACTGCAACTCTTCTACCCCGAACAAGGATTTTTGTGAGCTGGTCTTAAGCTCGGTTGCCGAATATATGTGTGAAATAATGGTGTCGATATTAGCAAATAATTTACCGCGAGACTTGTCGAGACAATCAAAAGCACCGGCTTTAATCAACTGTTCCAGTTGTCGACGGTTAATTTGCTTAAAATCAACCCAATGGATAAAATCGGAAATATCTTTGAATTTTCCTCTTTTTTCTCTTTCCTCGACAATGGCTTGCATATTGGCCGCACCGACCGATTTAATTGCCGCCAAAGCATAACGAATGTTATTGCCTTCAACGGCAAATTCGCTCAATGAGTGGTTGATATCCGGCGGCAGAACCGTAATCCCCATTTTTTTGCATTCTTCTTTGTACAGCAAAAGCTTATCGACATTAGTCATATCCAAAGACATCACCGCACACATAAACTCGGTCGGATAATGTGCCTTAAGATAAGCCGTCTGATACGAAATCAAAGAATATGCCGCAGCATGGGACTTATTAAAACCATAAGAAGCAAATTTTTCCATCTGGTCAAATATTTTGCCGGCAATTTCTTCCGAGATACCGTTTTTGATTGCACCTTCGGTAAACATCGCTCTTTGTTTGGGTATTTCATCACGCATTTTTTTACCCATAACTTTACGCAGTTTGTCGGCTCCGCCCAAAGTGTATCCACCCAAAACCTGAGCAATTTTCATAACTTGCTCTTGGTAAACCATAATGCCGTAGGTTTCATCAAGGATAGGGGCTAAATCCGGATGCAGATAGGTAATTTCTTCTTCACCGTGTTTGCGTTTAATATAAGTCGGGATGTTATCCATCGGTCCCGGACGGTACAATGACACAATAGCAATCAGGTCTTCAAATCTATCGGGTTTAATTTGTTTGTGGACATCACGCATACCCGGCGATTCAAATTGGAATACTGCCGAGGTGTCGCCTCTTTGCAACATTTCGTATGTTGCTCTATCATCCAGAGGTATTTCATCGGGGACAATGTCGATACCTTTACTCTGTTTTATCCAATCTACGGCTTTTTTAATTACGGTAAGTGTTTTTAACCCCAAAAAGTCAAACTTAATCAGTCCGGTTTCTTCGACAAATTTCATATCATATTGTGTCACCGGCATATCGGCTCTGGGATCTTTATAAAGCGGCACCAGTTGTTCCAGCGGCCTGTCGCCAATAACCACGCCGGCAGCATGCATACCGGAGTTTCGGTACAGACCTTCCAATTTCATGGCAATATCAAATAACTTATTAATTTGCGGATCGTTTTGCCGCATTTCTTCCAATTCCGGAACCTGATCAAGAGCCTCTTGCAGGGTTGGGTTTTTGCCTTGCACTCCGGGCGGAATCATCTTAGAAATTCTGTCGGCTTGCGAATAGGGCATCTGCAACACGCGAGCCACATCGCGAATAACCGCTTTTGATTGTAACTTGCCGTAAGTAATGATTTGAGCGACTTTATCTTTGCCGTACTTTTGTTGTACATATTCGATGGTTTTATAACGATTTTCTTGGCAGAAGTCGACATCGAAATCGGGCATATTAACGCGTTCGGGGTTTAAGAATCTTTCAAACAGCAAGTCAAGCTTTATTGGGTCAAGATCGGTAATACGCAAAGACCACGCAACGATAGAACCGGCACCGGAGCCACGACCCGGACCCACCGGCACGCCGTGAGATTTAGACCATTTGATAAAGTCCGACACGATTAAAAAGTATCCGGGGAAGCCCATTTTTTTGATTACACTGAGCTCATAATCAAGCCGTGCAAAATATTTTTCATCAATTTCTTTTTTTTCGTCAGCGGTCATGCCTTCAAAATAGACATGTTTTTGCAACCTTTCGTTAAGGCCGCGGCGAGCTTCTTGGTCAATAAATTCGTCTTGCGTCAAGCCATCCGGACAAATAAAGATAGGTAATAAAGGCTGAACTTTGGTTGAGATGAAGTTACATCTTTTGGCAATTTGCACGGTATTTTGCAGAGCTTCGGGTAAGTCGGCGAATAGTTCGAGCATTTCGGCTTCTGATTTGAGGCGATTGTTCGGAGAATATTTTTTGCGATTTTCATTTGACACATATTCACCGGCAGCAATACAAACTAAAGCATCATGGGCTTCGTACATATCGGTGTCAAAAAAGAATGCTTCATTGGTAGCAACCAACGGAATGTCATGTTTGTATGCCAGTTCAATAAACTTATCCTCGGTTTTATGTTCTGCTTCCAAGCCGATTCTGGCTATTTCCATATAAAAGCGATTACCGAAAATATTTTTTAAGGCAAGGGTGGTTTGTTCGGCCTCATCGTTGCGGTTTTCCAGTAACAAACGGCCGATTTGTCCTTCAACGCCGCCGCTTAAGGCGATTAATCCGGCATTTGAAGCTTCTAAGTCGCTCATCTTGAGATAAGGTTTTTCAACCGATGTCGGATTATCAAGGTAAGATAATTTCATCAAGTGCATAATATTTTGGTAACCTTGGTCATTCATTACCAAAAGCACGATTTTATCAGGTTCTATTACTTGCCCCTTTGATTTCATGATGTCATCGGCATCGGGATTGCGAAGGTAGAACTGGCAGCCTAAGATAGGTTTGATGCCTGCTTCGGCAGCAAACTTGGAAACCGCTTTACCACCGAACATATTTGCCGTATCGGTCATGGCAAAAGCCGGCACATTCATTGCGGTAAATTTTTTTACCAATGCCGGTACTTCCATTGCCCCTTCCGACAAGGAGTAGGCAGTATGCACACGCAGATGTATAAACTTAGGTTCCACTTTTATTTCCGACTATATTATTCCATCGGAAATATCATAACAAAAACCATTATATAAACAACACAAAAACGCAATTAATAAGCAATTTAATCAAGCTCGGCTAGTTTTTGAGCCTGATCTTCGGCAATCAAGGCGTCAATAATTTCGCCCAAGGCGTCACCGGAGACCACTTCTTCCAGTTTGTAGAGGGTTAAGTTTATTCTGTGATCGGTTACACGGCCTTGCGGATAGTTATAAGTGCGGATTCTTTCGCTGCGGTCGCCGCTGCCGACCTGCAATTTGCGTTGTTCGGAATAGGCCGCATCGGCAGCTTCTTTTTGCGAATTATATAGTTTTGCACGCAACTTACGCATTGCATTATCGCGGTTTTTAAATTGAGATCTCTCTTCTTGCGATTCAACGACGGTTCCGGTCGGGATATGGATTAAACGCACGGCCGAGCTTGTTTTGTTAACTTTCTGTCCGCCGGCACCCGAAGAACGAAAGACTTCCATTTTAACATCGGCCGGATTGATATAAATGTCAACTTCTTCGGCTTCCGGTAATACGGCAACGGTAGCGGCGGAGGTGTGGATTCTGCCCTGACTTTCGGTAACCGGAACGCGTTGTACTCTATGAGCTCCGGATTCGAATTTAAGCTTGGAGAAAACATCTTTTCCGCTGATTGAGGCAGTTGCTTCTTTATATCCTCCGAGCTCGTTTTCGCTCACATCCATCACCTCAAATTTCCAGCCTTGAATAGCGGCATAATGTTGGTACATTTCAAACAACACGGCGGCAAACAGGGCCGCTTCGTCACCACCGGTTCCGGCTCTGACTTCCAAAATTGCGTTTTTGGTATCATCACTGTCTTTGGGCAACAATAAGATTTTTATTTCTTTTTCTTTTGTTGGTAATTTTTCTTTTATTTCATAAAACTCGGCTTCGGCCAAATCTCTAAGCTCTTTATCCAAAGAAGAATCATCGAGCATATCTTTGGCATCATTCATATTTTGCTTGAGGGTGTTGTATTCTTTTATGGCCTCAACAATCGGAGCAAGGTTAGATATTTCTTTATTCATTTTAACCAAATTATCAGGTGTTACATTTGGTTCTGCGATTAAAGCTTCCAACTCATTGTAGCGGTTTACCACATTTGCTAATTTTTCCGTAAAATCCATTTTCATCATCCCAAAAATTAAATTCATACATCATATTACAAATAAAATAGCAGGCAGGTATACTGCAGCTGCTATTTTATCAAGAAAACAGGTTAGGCTAATGATTGCTTTCCAAGAAAGGATCTAAAGCAATATTGGTTTTCTTTTCCGGTTTGACTATTTTGGTGAGTTTACCGTTAATATAGACATTTGCACCATTAGACTTGCCAAAAGACAAGATCATGCCTTTACCCTCCGGAACTTTGTATACATCGCCTTTGTTTAATACTTTGCTGATATAGAGCTTACTGCTGTCCTTAACTTCGACCCAAGTCTCTTCCAATATTTCAATATAAACTCCGTTTTCAGAAATTTTACTGTCATCCTCTTGAGGCTGTTCGGTTTTGCTCTCTTCTT
Organism: uncultured Pseudomonadota bacterium; assembly: GCA_949292335.1. Lineage (GTDB taxonomy): Bacteria > Pseudomonadota > Alphaproteobacteria > RF32 > CAG-239 > CAZU01. Next base: position 25,666 of record CASEYY010000045.1, on the reverse strand, counting down.
TTTTAGTCTCGGGAGCAATATCTTCGTTGTCTTCTTCAGGGACAGGAGCTTCATAACTTTGTTCTGATACGGTTACCAAATTATCTGTATTAGCAATTTCTTCAGCCAAAGTTGTGTCGTCATTTTGAGTCGTATTTTCATTAAAATTGATGCTTTCGACCACGACCATATTATCAACCGCTTCTTCCTCTTGGGCTGCGGCAGTGGCGTTATCCAAAGTGTTTTCTTGTAATTGCAGGGCATTTTTTTGAGCCATTGTTGACCATCCCAGATATATCAAAATGATAGCCAACAGACTTATGAGCAAATATTGAAAACTCGGCATACTTGCCTCGGGCTGCGGTTCTAAGACTTTTATTTTTTCTTTAGCCTCGGCGGTATTGGTTTCTTCTTTGTAAAGTTCTACAATGTTTTCTCCGTTCAATCCGAGGAAGTTTGCATAAGAACGGATAAAACCGATACCATAGGGAATTGGAGGTAGTTCTTTATAATCACTGTCTTCAATCGCTTCAAGATAGATTCTGCGTATACAAAGTCTTTTTGCGATATCAACAAGTTTCAAGTCTTTTTGCAGACGCATTTCTTTGAGCATTGCACCGACTTTAGTTTTTTTCGGGCTTTTTTCTTTTACCTGAACTTCTTGTTCCGGTTCGGTTTTAGTAGGGTTTTTTAATTTTTTTTCATCGACGATTTTTTCTTTTTTCACTGTTTATCTTCCTTTTTTGGCAAATAGACTCGCTTTATGAAAAGCATTCTATATGTTTTTTACAAAATTTCAATACCGTGATCATTTGCATAAGCAATTAATTGCGGTCTTAAGGTTCGCTGATTGAAATCAAGCAGTGTTTGTACATAATCGGCGAGCTCATCGGTGTTAGCCGAAAGTATCATACTTTTGACTTTACCGAAAGAAGCTCCCGAAACCGAAAGATTGCGATAACCAAGACCCAGCAGTACCATGGCTTCAATGGGATTAGAAGCCATTTCGCCGCAGACCGAGCAAAAAACATTAGCCTCGTTTGCCTGTTGAATAATTTTTTGCATAATCCGCAAGAACGGTACCGACAAGACATCATATCTTTCGAACAGGCGGTTATTGGTTCTGTCGCAGGCAAACACGAACTGAGCCAAGTCATTTGTTCCCACTGAAATAAAATCGGCCTCGGGTAATATAGCGTCAAGCTGAAATACCACCGAAGGAACTTCAATCATCAAGCCGACATTAACTTTTGTCGGAACACTATCGGAACGTTTTTTTTCTTTTTCCAATTCAAGCATAAGAGTTTCTTTGGCATCGCAAAACTCGGTCAAGTTTGAAATCATCGGAAACATGACATTGAGTTCTTTACCGGCAGCGGCTCTTATGAAAGCACGCATTTGTTGCCGCAAAATAGCTCTTCTGTCGAGGGTGATTCTTATCGAACGCCACCCGATCGCCGGGTTTTCCTCTCCGGAGTAGGTCCAATACGGCAATAATTTATCCGAGCCGACATCAAGGCTTCTGAAAACAACTTTTTTATCACCGGCCTTATCCATTAACTTTTTATAATATGCGATTTGGTGTTCGACATCGGGCATTTTTTCGGCCGCCATAAAAGGAATTTCGGTTCGGTATAAACCGACACCGTCGCAATTTGTGGAGTTAATATAATCGAGGTCAAAATCTAATCCGACATTAATGTATAGGTTGACTCGTTGTTTATTTTTGGTAACCGGTGGAATATCACGCAGTTTTTCCATCTGAGCAATGAGGTTTTTGCGTTCCTCGATTTTGGCTCGGATGGAAGATAATATTTTGTCCGAAGGGGCAACATATACGATTCCCTCATCGCCGTTAACGGCCAAAATCTCACCGCTTTTAATTTCCTTGTAAATACCTTTGATTTTAGAAACGACGGGGATACCGAGTGCCTTGGCAACAATGGCGACATGCATGGTCGGAGAACCGTCTTCCAAGATAAGAGCTTTAATTTTATGGTAGTCGTAGTCCATTAAGTCGGCCGGCCCCATGGTCTGTGCAACCACGACTATCTCGTTAAGTTCGCTGACGGATATATTGGTGTTGTCACCGCATAAGTAAGCCAATAATCTATCGGCAATATCTCTCAGGTCGTGCAGTCTTTCTTTAAGATAAGTGTCTTGAGTTGCCGAGAGACGATTCCACATATCTTCATAGGCCCGTTCCACTGCGGCTTCTGCGGTCAATCCGCCGTCGATAAATCCAGCAATTTTGTTGTACCAACCTTTATCTTTGGCAAACATCCGGTAGGCATCTAAAATATCGGCATGCTCGCCCAATCCCAATTTGCTGGAGTTAAATTTTTCATCCAAATCGTTATTCATTTGGGTGTGTGCGGTTTTAAGTTTTTCCAGTTCGGCATTTTTATCTTCAGCCAAGATTTTGGTAACGGTTTGCCTGCGACGGTGTACCACGGCTGGACCGACCCCGAAGCCTCGGTTTAGAGAAATCCCTTTATATCGGTCTTTTGTGGTTTGTCCGCGTTTTTGCATAAAGGAATTTTTATATTTACGCATTTCGTCGGACGCGGCCCAATCAGCAAAGGCCATGGCCAAAGTTTCCAAAGCTTCGACATCATCTTTTTTAAATTCGTAAAGGTCTTTTTTATACAGGCACAAGACGCCGATGCCGCGTCCCCATCTGATTAGGGGGGTTCCCAAGAAGCTTTTGAAATTGTCTTCCATGGCTTCGGCACGATATAAGAAATCTGGATTAAGCCAAATATTTTCAACGGCGGTGGTTCTTTTGCTCATGGCAATTCCGCCGATAATACCTTCACCCACTCTTAAAGAAACATTATTGGCTATTTTAGTGTCAAATCCGGAAGCAGCAAACAATTCCAAGCAATTATCATCCAAAACCAGATAACAAGCCGCGGCATCGACATCCATTACCTCGGCTATTATTTCGACGACACGGTCGAGCCTTTGCTTAACACTTTTTTTAGAGCCGATGGTTTTTTTAAAGAGTTTAACCATTTCCACGGCTTTATTTTTGTTTGCCACGGCCATAATTCCACCATTTTTATTTTTTACCTTGCGTTTTTACTTATATTCTCTATATTCGTATTCATCAAGAGAAAAACAAAGTTTATTAAAGGATAAATAATGGCTACGACATACAAAAGAGGAGATTCTGACGAGCGTCCGTGGGGCCGATGGGAAGTGTTGGAAAGTTCTTACAACTATTGTGTTAAGAAGATAACGGTCACTCCCGGCAGCACATTGTCGCTACAGTTACACCACCATCGTTCCGAGCATTGGATAATTGTCGCCGGCGAGGCGGTTGTTACATTAGGAGAGCAAGAGTTGATAAAAAGAGCTGATGATGCGGTTTACATTCCGGTCGAAGTAAAGCACCGGATTCGCAATGACGGTAAAGAGAATGTTGTTTTTATTGAGATTCAAACCGGAGAAGAGCTAGATGAAAACGATATTGTCAGATTTGAAGATAAATATGGCAGAATTTAAGGGTTAAAAAAATGAAGTTTTCGGAATTAGGATTAAGTGAAGAAACCATAAAAGCGATTGATGAGTTTGGAATTTCCGAACCCACAACCGTGCAGGCCGATGTGATACCGGCAATTTTGGAGGGCAGGGATATATTTACCATCGCTCCCACGCGTTGCGGCAAGACCATGTCGTATGTTTTACCCTTGTTGGATATAATCAACGGCAAAAGAGCCAAAAACATATTAATAATTACGGCCAACTCGCAAATGGCGGTGAAGACCTCCGATTGCTTGGCAGTTTTTAACAAATATCACGAGATTAACGGTGCAGCCATTTCCAACGGAGATGAGACCTTAGATGATGAGACCAATGTCATCATCGGTGCACCGGATTTATTGTTGGATGCTGCCGAAAATTTGAAGGTTGACTTATCCAAAGTAGACATTTTGGTGGTTGATGATATCAACTTGATAAAAAAGAACAAGCAGTTAGAAAATTTAGAAAAAGTTTTGGTTATGTTGCCGGCAGAAAAGCAGAACATTGTATATACCAATCGTCGCTCCAAAGAAACTCAAGATGTTTTGTCAAAGATACTAAAAACTCCCGAAGAGATAAAGGTAGACAAGACCAAAGAGCAGGAAGCGGATATCTCGGCAGTCAAAGGAAAAGAAAAAAAGCCCAGTGTCTGTGTTAATGAGCAGCTTGACGAGGAAGCAGTATCCCTAAGTAAGAAGTTTAATTCTTTTAATGGCAAAACACCGGAGTTCATTTTGAAAAAAGGAATAATTGCCAAAGAAGACGAGGCGGTTTAGGCTTGTGTCATACAAAAAAGGTTGACAGTTTATAAAAAGTAGATTACACCAACAACCCAATAAAGATTATTTATGCTAATTATATATGTTCCATAATAATAAACACGCGGCGACCTGATTTGTTTATATTTGCAATCAGTCCAGCAAAGTTGCCGTCCATGAAAAACACAAAAAAACAAGGGGTTTTGCAAAAACATCCTAAGTTTTAATGATTAAAAACTATGAAAGGCTGCTGTGATAGCCCCCTTTTGTGGTTGATTCACATGTTACGTTCCGAGAGGTTGTTTATCTTTTTTTTAGATACTCAAACCTCTCGGTTTTTTTATTTTAAAATTGTTCGTTGTAACAGTTCACACAAAAAAAGACAAATTTACCCAAAAAGTATTGACAATGATAAAAATAACTGCTAGTACAAAATCATGATTGGATATTTTTTAGAAATTATTTTTAAGAGAAGGTGTTATTACGGGCGTGCGTCACGGAATATTTCTACCTTAGGAAGTCGAAGTACCGAAGTACACCGACCCCACACCTTCTCTTAATTTAACAATATAACGGAGGGAAATCATTTCGGGCGTGCGTCACGGAATATTTCTACCTTAGGAAAGTCGAAGTACCGAAGTACACCGACCCCGATTTCTCTCCGTTTTCAAAAAAAGGTGAGGCCTCTTGCTGTGAAGCATAACTTACCTTTTCTAAGAAGCTTTTGTCATTGAGTAAAGCCGGCCCTCTTGTGATAAGAGCACCGGCTTTCATTCTATAAAAAAACAAGTGACAACCGCAAAAGTTGCCACTTGTTAAGGAGTTTCCTTTTCACTGATTTCTAAACAGCCACATCACCTTTAATGGTCGGATGGCACTGATAGTTGACCAGCTCAAAGTCTTCAAACCTAAAATCATCAATGTTTTTGACATTAGGATTAATTTTCATTTCCGACAACGGATAGGGCTTACGCGACAGTTGCAATTTTACTTGCTCAAAGTGATTTGAGTAAATATGAGCATTGCCTAAGGTATGCACAAATTCTCCGGCTTTAAGTCCGCAAACCTGAGCAATCATCATGGTTAATAAAGCATAAGAAGCAATATTAAAAGGCACGCCCAAGAACATATCGCAACTTCTCTGATATAATTGGCAGTTAAGCTTGCCATCCGGTGTCACATCAAACTGAAAGAAACAGTGACAAGGAGGCAAGGCCATTTCATCAATTTGAGCCGGATTCCACGCCGTAACAATCAACCTGCGATCTTGCGGATTTTTCTTTATCCGCTCGATTACATCTTTGATTTGATCAATCCCTTGCGAATTAAAGTTCCTCCACTGATGTCCGTAAACTGGTCCCAAATCACCGTTTTCATCTGCCCATTCATCCCAGATTGTAACATTATTGTCATGCAAATATTTTATGTTGGTATTGCCCGACAACAACCATATCAATTCGTGAATTATGGCACGCAAATAAACTTTTTTGGTTGTAACCAAAGGAAATCCTTTACTCAAATCAAACCGCATTTGCCTTCCGAAAACTTTTCTGGCGTAGATACCGGTGCGGTTGTTGGCATCTTGTCCGTTGTCTAAAATGTCTTGCAACAAATCTAAATACTGTTTCATAACAACTCCTTTTTTAACGATTAATAATAGCAAAAGTAATATGTTTTAATATCTCTTGCGGAATAAATTCGCCTTTTTTAATTTTGATGGTCGTTACGATGTTGTCTTCATCATAATCCGGCGAAATTTGCCAGTAATCTTTTTTAATTCTTTCCATACACTCGGTTATGTCAACCGGTTGTCCTTTAAGTTCGGGATTAAGCTCTCCCTTATAGCAACTGTCAACCACAATCTCCGGCGGCATTCTTTTCATAAATAGTTTATATATGCTGGCTCCGCCGCAAATATACAACGGTTCTTCCAAATCTCTCAGCTCGTTTGCATCATTAATCACAAAATGATTTTTTTTATCCGAAACTTCATAATGTTCATCAAAAGTCAACACATAAATCTTGCGATTCGGCAAAGTGCGGTTAGGAAAGCTTTCATAAGTAGTTTGTCCGCAAACAATACTCATATTCTCGGTTATGCGGCGAAACCGCTTAAAATCGGAAGATACATGCCAAGGAATATTTTCCCCGATTCCGATGATATTGTCACCCTCATGGCGACACCAGATTGCAATTTTAGTCATGGTAAAAGACTCCCAAATTTTTTTTAATCATATAACAAAGTTAAAAATAAATATTGCAAAAGTTGTTTTTCCACAAAGAAGAGATAAGAATTTTTGTTGCTTTTTCGCTGTAGAGGTATTATATTACTAAATGTCGGTTTTACCGACTATGACACTAGAGGCTCTATGAAATAGATGCTTTGGACCCGGGGGCGGTACCCGGCGCCTCCACCAATACTTTTTTTGAGGGGGCGATACAGGTTTGACAGGGTATAGTAAAGATGGGTAGGCTGTGTTCGGTTAGATACCACCGTTATCGGTTCAAATTAAAATGAATGCTAACGATAATAACGTAGCTCCTGTTGCTATCGCTGCCTAATTGGTAGTTGCAACACAATAAATTCTTAAGGCCATGGAGTGCTTTAAGTGGGGTTTGGGGCTTACCTAGCAACAGGAAAGCCCTGTTTTTTACGGAGAAATTTTATGAACGATGGCATAAATTACGATAAACTGGTAGAATTATCGCTCAAGCATGTGGTAATCGAAGCATTGAAAATAGCCGCAGACGAAGGGCTTCCCGGGGAGAACCATTTTTATATATCGTTCAAGACCAATCACCCCGATGTCAGGATGAGCTCAGACTTGCTGAGCCAATATCCGGAGAATATGACCATCGTTTTGCAGCACCAATTTGCCAATCTGATGTTGTCGGAGGAGTATTTTGAAGTTGATTTAAGCTTTGGCGGAGTTCCGCAAACCTTAAGAATTCCTTATGAAGCCATAACCTATTTTGCCGACCCGTATGCTCGTTTTGCCCTAAGTTTTGGCCATATGGAAGAGAGCAGCGACGAAATGAACAAACAAACTGCCTCAGCCGAAGATACCAAAAAAGTATCCGGCGGTTCGGCCGAAGTTGTTTCCATAGATTCTTTGAGAAAAAGTAAATGAAAAAAATATCGGTAGTAATTGCCGGCAGACACTCAACCAGTATTTGCCTTGAAGATGAGTTTTTGCATGAGCTTAAAAGGATAGCATTGATAAAGCACAAAAGCGTTAATGAGCTAGTCACCGAGATTGACAGCAACAAAAAGGTATCCAATCTTTCCAGTGCAATCAGGATTTACATTTTGAAAGAGCTTAAAAACCAATAAAAAGCCCGCGGTGTTCGCGGGCTTTCCCTATTCTTCATCATCGAAATCATCGTTATTGTCGGTTTCATCAAAGTCATCGTTATCATTTTCGACTTCTGTTTCCAGCAATAAGACCTCATCCTCGTTCTCAATCTCGGATTTTCTGCGTCTGCCGCGTTTTTTCCGAGTCGGAGCTTTGCGTTTCATGGCGTCGATAATATAGTGTCCGGCAATTTTATACAGGTCGACCAAATGGTTATTATACATATGGTCAGCCCCTTCAACCATTGCAAAGTCAACCGAAACATTGCGTTGCGTATTAAGTTTTTTGACCATTGAAGCAACGCTTGACGGGGTAACAATTTCATCTGCATAACCTTGGGTTATTAGTCCAGAGGTCGGGCAAGGAGCCAAGAAAGAAAAATCTTTTTCATTTGCCGGAGGAGAAACGGCAATAAAATTATTAATATCGGGACGCCGCATCAGAAGTTGCAAACCAATCCACGCACCGAAAGAATATCCGGCAATCCAGCATTGTCTGGCTTCGGGGTTCATGGTCTGCAGCCAATCCAAAGCGACGGTAGCGTCGGAAAGTTCTCCCGGACCGTCTTCAAATGCACCTTGAGAGCGGCCGACACTGCGGAAGTTAAATCTCAATACCGAAAATCCCAAGTTTTGAAATACGCTGAACAAGGTGTAGACCACCTTATTATTCATAGTTCCGCCGTATTGCGGATGCGGGTGTAAAATCAGAGCGATGGGAGCGGCAGGATTATCGCTTTGGTGATAACGACCTTCAAGTCTGCCGGCATGCCCGTTAAAAAGTACTTCTGTCATAATGTTATTAACCTAAAAGATAGTTGTTTTGTAGCGAATATAACACTATACTCTCTACAAAAAGTTAATTTTTGAAGGAATGTAACACAAAATGATTTCAAAATTCAAGATAATTCTTCAAGACATATCGGCGGTAATATCCCGCGACCCAGCCACATCAAGTAAGTTTCAAGTCATTTTGTTATCATCGGGGTTTCATGCTGTAACCGCGTATCGACTCAATCATTGGCTATGGTGCAAAGGTTTTAGACTGACAGCCCGAACTTTGTCGCAATTCATGCGTTTCCTTACCGGAATTGAAATACATCCGGCGGCAAAAATCGGCAGTGGATTTTTTATTGACCACGGTATGGGAGTTGTTATTGGTGAAACTTCCGAAATCGGCAACAATGTGACCATATATCACGGAGTAACCCTTGGAGGGACTACGGTTTTTGATGAGAGCGGTAAGCAGGTACAAAAAAGGCACCCGACCCTAAAGGACAATGTAGTTATAGGAGCCGGTGCCAAAATTTTAGGCCCCATAATCATAGGGAGCAATGTAAAAATCGGAGCCAATGCCGTAATATTAAAAGATGTTGCCGACAACCAGACGGTAGTTGGCGTCCCCGGCCGAGTAGTTGATAAGAAGAAAAAACAAAAGCCCCAATTTATGGCCTACGGTGCTTCGGCACAAGACATTGATCCTTTGGAGAAGAAGTTGAAAGAACTGGAAAAAGAGATAGCGGAACTTAAAAATAAAAAAATTAAGTAAAATATAACAATTTTGTAATACAATCGACGACAGTTTTATGATAATATTGATTTAATAGGATAATTGTCCGGAGGATAGTGCCATGCGGAAATTGTTGATAGCTTGTCTCGGAACTTTAGGTATTTTAGCGGCGGGGGAGAGCTTAGCTCAGCTTCCTGCCAGTCCGTGGGATACGGCGGATTTTGATGCGGCGATGTCGTCTTCCGGAGGGGTAGCCAGAGTTCGCCGCAATCAAGAGCGACGCGTAAATATTCCCTCCATCAAGTATAAAGCCATAAATGCCGATGCCGAAGCTCCGGTTTTTGTTCCGGCCATAGATTCTGCCGGTAACGCCAAAACCGGAGTTACGGTAAAAACCATAAACAACAATCCCAACGCCAAACGCAATTTGTTGCGAGCTTCGCGAAGCCCGAACAAAGTCCCCGAGGGTGATAGCGATGCATGGAGAGGTTCCGGCAGCTTTGGCAAGCTTGATTATACCGGAGAAGTTACGACCTATGGTACGGCTTACGGCCAAGAGATGCTTGCTCCCGAAGTTAACAATCACAATATGAATGTGATGGTTCAACATTTGCGGAATCTAGGTTACAAGATACCCGAGAGCTACGACAATAAATTTCAAAACTTTTTAAGTGATTATTCCGATGATTTAAGAAGAGCATATAATGGATTAGGACATCAAAACAACCCGTTTGATACTATGTTTTCCGGATTTTTGGATGTTGTCGAAGATCAATCCGGTCTTGATATGGAGAATGTACTTTTCAATAGCATAGATTTAATCAGCAGAGATTAAGGAAAAGATATGAAAGTCAGGATACTATATGTCTTAACAATATTGATGGTTTTGTCACTGACGGCTCAAGCACAAATGTTTAGTCGCGGCAATACTTCTTCCGTTTCGGCGAAAGTTGCCACCCCCAAGGAGGCAGTTTCAAGCAAATCGGCACAAGATACTGCGGCTTTCAAGCAAGAGGCTTTGGCAAGACAGCAAATAAATGCGGAGATAGATGCCATGTTGGCCGAGGAGGCTCCTCCCACGACCATGACTATTGAGCAAAAAGCAGAAATTGACAGTGATGCTCGAGATGATGTCCATATGTCGGTGCGAAAACAGACGGTAAAAGATCGCAAGTTAATTCTCGGAGCCATGGATTCTGCCGCCAGAATACAAAAGAAACGCGAAGCTTTATCTTCCGGCGAGAGCAACGAAACAGCAGCTAAAGTTGCCGCTGAGATTGAGAGCCCCAAAGTAAACACCAAAAGTGACAACGACATGGAAAAATATCTCTTTGAAAAAGCCGGAATAAATATAGTTAAAAACAAAAAGACGGAAAGTTCTCAAAGTGACGAACGATAATATTAATCACTCACCTTGTGTGATATTGGTAGAACCGCAGCTATGCGAAAATGTGGGCATGGCGGCTCGAGCGATGAAAAATTGTGCCTTAAAGGAGCTTCGTTTGGTAAGTCCTCGCGAAGACCACCTATCTGATAAAGCCCGAGCGGCATCGTCCAATTCCGAAGAGATTTTGGAACAAGCCAAGGTTTATTCATCCACCTTGGAAGCAATAGGGGATTTGCAATATGTTTTAGCCTCAACGGCCAGACACCGTGACCAGACCAAATTGGTGCTGGATGCTTCTGACGGAGCCCGCGAAATGTACAAGCATATTATGCAAGGAGCAAAGTGCGGTATTATGTTTGGTCCCGAACGCACGGGGTTGCGTAATGAGGACATATGTTTGGCTGACGGCATTATCAATGTGCCGTTAAATCCGGAGCATTGTTCGCTTAATTTATCGCAAGCCGTACTACTGCTTGGATATGAGTACTACAAGCTGACGATAGGACATAGATCGGCAGAGCTGGTAACCAACCACAGTCACGCAGCTCCCAAAGAGAAAGTTTTGCTTTTCTGTAAGCATTTGGAAGACAAACTATCGCGTTTTGCCAACTATAACGATGAGCAAAAAAGGGAAAAATTGGTTATCAATTTACGCAACATTTTCACCCGTTCGGAACTTACCGAGCAGGAATTAAATACCCTTTACGGAATAATCAACTATTTGGGCAAAAAAGACTAAATTCCGCCGCGATTCTGACCGGCAAACGGATTATATTGTCCGACGCCGCCGAAATATTTTCTAAAGAATCCCTGTTCTTGTCCGTTAACTTCGGTCTTTGCTCTTGACGGAGTGATATTTTTTCCGTCGGCCTGAGTCAATTTAGCAATTTCGGCAACTTTACCGTTATCATTAAAGCTTACGACCAGAATATTTCTTTCGGTTTCTTCCGGCTTAAAAAAAGCAACCCTTTTAATTTCGGCCGACATATATATCCAGGTATTATCATCAAAAGATGGCACATTTGAAGGAGCACCGAGCAACGACAATACCTCATTTTTGGAATCTCCTTTTTCCAGTTTGGCGATTCTTTCCTCGGAAGGCATATTTCCGGTATGAGTAACGAACCATTTTTCCTGATTTGTTGAAGAGCAGGAAGCCAAGCAAGCCGAGCAAAGCAGGGCAAATAAGATTTTGTTTGTTGACATATTAGTATCCTTGCGTTTATATCCATTCTCAGTGAACATACTCCACATCTATAACACAAGGAAAATATTAATGCAAAAAGATTTTTCTTACTCCTTAAAACTTGAGGATATCAAACAATCGGTTCAAAAATACACTCTCAGAGCCAACAAAGAAGAACTGGAATACATAGCACAAATAATGAAAGTTCCGGCAGTTAAAGGTTTTGTGGGCGAGATAAATGTTCAGTTGCACGGCAGAGAGCATATGCTTAATGTTTGGGGAAAGGTTAGTGCCGAGGTTGAACACATAAGTGTTGTCTCATTAGAGCACTTTATTCGTCCGTATCATATTGATTTCGAGATGAAATTTGATACTCGTCGGCAAGCTTGCGAGGCAAAAGAGGAAGAATTTGACATTGATGAAGAGATAATAGACGGCCTCACGGACGGCGGCATAGATTTAGGAGCGATAGCCTTGGAGCAACTGGCTCTAGAGCTTGATGATTTCCCGAGACAAGAAGGAGAGGTATTTAATTTTAAATCGGAGTTTGATGAAGAAACCACGATTAAGAGCAATCCGTTTTCGGTTCTCAAAAAATAAAAAAATAGTAAAAAAGCCTTGCCAAAAAGAAAAATATTGATTAAAAGGGCAAAAGAATTTCGCGATATAAGGTATTTATTTAGTTGCTTTTTAAAACTAAATAGTTTACAAATGCCGATAACTAATTGGAATAACTTTAAATAAAGAGTATGGAAAGATGGCTACACCAAAGAAGAAAACATCAAAATCCCGCAGAGATATGCGTCGTTCTCATGATGCATTGAAGGCCAATTCTTATATGGAATGCCCCAACTGCGGTGAGTTGAAAAGACCTCACAATGTTTGCCCGAAATGCGGTCAATACGATGGTCGTGAAGTCGTAACACAAAAAACAGCAGAATAAATTTGTATAACCAGCCTTGTCAGAGGCTTGTGACGGAGCAAATAGTGACTGAAAAAAACATAGTCATATCTGTAGACGCGATGGGGGGAGATAACTCCCCTCGAGTCGTTATAGATGGCTTGGCCATAGCAGCCAAGGATCATCCCGATATCAGATTTATCGTTTTCGGCGATGCCTCCAAGGTCAAACCTTTGTTGCAAAATTATCCCGAATTGGATAAGGTTTGTGAATTGAGACATTCACCGGAAATGGTTCATAATGAAGACAAACCCTCAAGCGTTATCAGAAACCGCAACACCAGTATGTTCATGGCCATAGATGCCGTTCGTAGCGGAGAAGCACAAGCTGTTGTTTCGGCCGGCAATACCGGTGCGTTGATGGCTATATCCAAATTGACCCTAAAGACCATAACCAAAATACATCGTCCGGCGATTGTCAGCATAATGCCGCACCGCTTCGGCAAATATGTAATGCTTGATCTGGGAGCCAACACCGAATGTGATGCCATCAATTTGGCTGAATTTGCCTTTATGGGAGAGATTCTGGCTCGTCACGCTTTAGGTCTGGCAAAGCCGAGAGTTGCTCTCTTGAATATCGGTTCCGAAGATATGAAAGGGAAAGACGAAATCAAGCAGGCGGCTCAGTTGATAAAAAGTTCCAAAATGGGCATAGATTTCATAGGCTTTATCGAGCCGCATGATATCGCTAACGGGATTGCCGATGTTATTGTTGCCGACGGCTTTACCGGAAATATAGCTTTGAAGTCCATTGAGGGAACGGCCAAACAGATAACCCGCATGATAAAAGACGCCATAAAAGGTTCATTTTTGGCAAAAATCGGTGTGTTGTTTATGATACCGGCACTCCGCAAAATCAAAAAGATAATGGATCCGAGATTGTATAACGGAGCCATGTTTGTAGGTCTTAACGGCTTATCGGTAAAGAGCCATGGCGGAGCCGACGCTTTTTCGTTTTCGCGGGCGGTCGACAATGCGGCCAAGTTGGTTCGCCAAAATTTTGTTCCGACCATAAAAGAAGAAATAGACAAGGTCGATTTGGAAGAGCTGCAAACAATATTATATGAAATGGAATAGATAAAAATAACTATTGAAAAAAGCGGATTTTCTCTTGTAAAGAAATCCGCTTTTATTATACCCTTAAACCACACACAAAATCTGTAAAAATTGTGGATAAAGGATTGCTTTTGAAAAGTTTTTAATGTAATACAAAACCATAAACTTTTATAAAAGAAGTATCAATTAACATAACAATCAAAATAAGGATTATATTAGCGATGAAAACTGTTACCCGTCTTGATGTTGCCGAGGCAATTTACTCAGAAATTGGTCTATCCAGAAAAGATTCCAATGATATTTTGGATATGATAATCAACGAAATTGTAAAGGAGCTTGCTCAAGGCAATGATGTTAAGTTGTCGTCTTTTGGTACATTTTCATTGCGTCAAAAGAATGCTCGTACCGGTCGCAATCCTAAAACCGGCGTAGAGGCTGTTATTACTCCGCGTAAGGTAATCTCGTTTAAGCCTTCGCAAACCATGCGTAAAATAATCAACAAATAACAGAGGTCTTATGCCGGTCAATAAGAGCAAAGCCGCATTTCGCACCATAGCCGAACTGGCCGAAGAGTTGGGTGTTGCTACTCATGTTTTGCGTTTTTGGGAAACCAAATTTGAGCAAATTAAGCCAATGAAAAGATCGGGAGGTCGTCGTTATTACCGTCCCGATGATGTAAAGCTGATCAGTATAATCAAGCACTATCTTTACGATGAGAGATATACCATTGAAGGTGTGCAAAAACTTTTTAAGGAAAAAGGGCTAAAGGCAATTATGGGTGAGGAAATCCAAAAAGATTTTTTCACCGAAGCCCCGCAAAATTTGGAGATGGATTCGCATTCTCGGGAAATATTGCAAAATATCCGAGAACAGCTTGAAAATTTGCGTTCAGAGCTTTCTGCCGCTGTATCAAAATAAATCAAATAACGGAGGTCTGATATGTTGGAAAGTCTGCTGTTTATAGTCGGAGGCTTTATTTTGTTGACCGTAGGTGCCGAATATACAGTCAGAGGTTCGGTTGCCGTAGCAAATAAGCTAAAGATTCCCACTATCATAATCGGTTTAACTTTGGTTGCCTTTGGCACTTCGGCACCGGAGTTTGTTGTTAGTATCAAAGCGGCATTAGATGGTGCGGCCGGAGTTTCGGTAGGAAATATCGTGGGGTCTAATATTGCCAATATTTTATTGATATTGGGTGTTGCCGCACTTCTCAATCCTTTGGAATGCAAGAGAGATATTTTTATCCGTGACTATAAATTTTTGTTTTTGACCACATTGATTTTTATACTTTTTGCCTTAAGCGGCAAATTTATATTTTGGCACGGCATAATCATGCTGGTATTACTTGGCTGGTTTATCTATTTTAACTACCGCAATTCCAAAAGCGAAGATGTCGGAGCCGAGGCCATTAGCCCGTTAGCCGATAAAAGTTGGTTTTTGGTACTGGTGATTACGGCAATCGGTCTTGCCGGTATTATTTACGGAGCCGATTTGTTGGTGTCCGGAGCAGTTTCTTTGGCCAGAATATTAGGCGTTTCCGAAGAGATAATCGGCTTGACCATAATCGCGGTCGGTACCTCGTTACCCGAATTGGCCACCACTGTAATGGCAGGTATTCGCAAGCAAAATGGTGTTGCTTTGGGTAATATTGTCGGTTCTAATATTTGGAATATTGTATTTATCATGGGCTTTACTTCGACTATAGTAGATGTTGAAGTTGCCAAACAGATTCTATGCTATGATTTATGGGTAATGCTGGGTGCAACGGTATTGTTGTTTATCTTCATGTACAGCGGCTCGAAATTGTCGCGAAGCGAAGGCGGGATATTCTTAATCTTATACATCCTCTATCTCATACCACAGATTATGATAGCCAGAGGAGCAATAAGCTTTAATTAAAACGAACTCCCTCATTGCTGAGGGAGTTCGTTTTTTGTTATCCGACATCGATTCCGAAAAATAATTTTGCTACCAATCCGATTAAAAATGAGATTAAAGCTACCGACAAACTTATTGCCGACATTTCAAAAAACTTGGGCAAAAACTTTTCGGAACGAACGGTGGCGATATAGAAGTTAAATATTGCAATCAAGGCCACCACAATAACAATCATGCAGGCCAAAGCCGGAATAAACATATTTTCCGGAAACAGGAGATAAGGCAATACCAAGAAAATTACGGTCACTAAATATGTAAGACCGGTATAAACGCTGGCCTTAACGGCATTAGGATTTCCATCTGCTCGCTCGGCCAAATAGTTTGACGCGGCCATGGAAAGGGTTGCCGCAATACCGGTAATGGTTCCGGCCATGGCAATAAGGGTCGTATTCATAAGCACAAAGGTTAAACCGGCAATAGTTCCGGTCAGCTCAACCAACGCATCATTAAGCCCCAACACCATAGCACCGACATAATTCAGTCTTTCTTCATCTAACATATCGATTAGTTGTTTTTCGTGCTTTTCCTCATCAGATATGATTTGTGCAATTTCCGGTACTTCGTTGATGAGCTTTTCCATGTTTTTTACGCCGTCGTATTCTCCGGTTTCCAAAAGCTTTATTACAAAGGTGTATCCCAAAGCCCAATGTAAAAATTTAAAAAACCATACTTTTATTTTGCAAGGTCTTACATCTTTGTTGGTGTATTGTTTCCAAATTTGAGTATGGCGTGCTTCATCGGCAGCAATTTGCTCAAGTAGTTTTTTATTTTTTTCATCTTTTTGTTTTTTGGCAAAATCAGCGTAAATTTTGGCGCTGGTCATTTCAATTTTCTGAAATTCTGCGATAGCTTTCAAAGCTTCCTCAGAAATAGCAACAGACTTAACCATTATATTTCACTCCTTAAAAAGTTTTATTTAATAATATCAAGATTACCCGACCACAGGTCAAAATACCAACCGTGGATTTTAAGCTTGTCTTGTTGCACGGCCTCGGCAACAAAAGGAAAAGTCATAAGGTTATTAAGCGAAATTTTTATAGCTTCTTTTTCACAAAGCCGGCAAGCAGTTTCGGTGTCATTATCTTTGCATATTTGATTAATAGTTTTGGTTTCGGCAATTTCAAGCCAAGTATCAATAAAGTTATGATAATGATTATGCTCTTCGACCAAAGTTTTAATACCTCCGCAATGGCTATGTCCCAAGATGACAATATTTTGCACTTTGAGGTGTCTTACGGCATATTCTATAGCAGCCGAAGTACCATGACAGTGGCTCATATCATCATCAAAAGGCGGCACCAAATTTGCCACATTTCTGATAACAAAAATATCTCCCGGATCCGCATTCATCAAGATAGACGGATCAACACGAGAGTCACTGCAGGCAATTACCAAAGTTTTAGGCGATTGTCCCTCCAGTACCAGATTTTTATATGTCTCGGGGTTTTCAACAAAGTATTTTTGATAGAAATTATCAAAGCCTTGCAAAAGTTTTTTTACATCAGCCATATTGGCCTCTCAAGTATAGTTATAAATCTGCTGCATTTTAGCAAAAAAAATACTTATAGCAACTGTTTTATATCAGGCTGCCTCATATTTGCCTTTTACCAAACAGCGAAGCCAATTTTTATTTATCAGATATAATGATAATGTCTTCTATAACTATAAATGAAATATGCACTGATAACCAACGCCATTATCTCAGCCACAATTATGGCAGACCAGATTCCGCCCAAAGCAAAAAACATCGGCAATATCATCACGCAGCCGCACTCAAAAATTATGGTTCTGACAAATGATATAATTGCCGAAATCAAACCATTGTTCAATGCCGTAAAAAATGCCGAAGCATATATATTAAATCCGCACAGCAAAAACGATATTGCATAGATTCTAAAGCCATGTGTTGTAATATTGGTAAGCTCGGCATCATAGCCGACAAAAATTTTTACAATCGGCAGGGCAAAAATTTCCGATATAACAAACAAGGCTATTCCGGTCACACCAATCATTACCAAATTTTTTTTGAATACATTTTCTAATTCTTTGTGGTTCATCGCACCGTAATTATAGCTGATAATAGGGTTGTTACCGATTGTATATCCCAAGAAGGCCGATATAAAAATAAAGTTTGCATACGAAATAACGCCAAAAGCCGCCACTCCGTTTTCACCGGCAAATTTAAGTAATTGATAATTATAAAGCACCGTTACGATAGACATAGAAATATTTGACATAAATTCACTACTGCCGTTAATTGCAATCTTAGCTAGTGCAGTTGTATAAAGATGTGTTTTTCCCAAACGTAGCAGTAGCGATTTTTGAGAGCAAAAATAAACCAGTGGCAATCCGGTGCCGATAACTTGGCTCAAAGCCGACGCCCAAGCCGCACCTGCGAGTCCCCAGTCAAAAGCGATAATAAACAAAGCGTCTAAAAGCATATTGCCCACTCCGGCGGCAACCGTCACAAACAACCCCAGTTTAGGACGTTCTGCCACAATCAAAAAAGCCTGAAACACGACTTGCAGCATAAAAATCGGAATAAACGGAAATAAAATATACACATAAAGCAAGCACTTATCCAAGAATGCTCCCTCAACGCCAAAAGCAAGGGTTATTTGCCTGATAAAAAGCAAGGCGATTAAGCTCAGGATTAAACCGATAACGAATGTTGCATATACCACCAAAGAAAAGATTGTGTTGGCCTTTTGTTTTTTTCTTTCGCCCAAAGTTTTGGCCACCAGAGCGCTTCCGCCGGCCGAAAACATAAAACCCACGGCACCGACGACCATCAAAAACGGATACATAAAGTTAATTGCGGCAAATTCCTGAGCTCCGACAAAGTTTGAAATAAAGAAGCCGTCCACCACTCCGTAAATTGAAGTAAACACCATCATCAACACGGAAGGGATAGTAAATTTGAATAATTTTTTATAAGTAAAATGTTCCGAAAGAGCTATTTCCATTATGTTTTCCGCACAATATCCGCGATTTTTATTTGTCATTGCCGCAATAAGGATTAAAACTTTAACACAGAATAACTTATCCGAGTTAATAAAATTTTCAAGCTCATAAATTTAGTGTTGATGTGCTAATGTTTAATAAAAGAAAAAATTATGGTATTTTTGTAATTTCTTCAAAGCTATTAAATCTAAAGAAAATATGATGTTTGGCGTTTTTAATGATTGATAATTTTTCTTTATAAAAATCTTTTTGAGCCTCAAGATTAAATAAGAGATCGCTGTCCGCCACAATAGCTTTGTCAAACTCAGAAGATATTTTATGTTTATTTTCCAGATAAAGTTTTTGCAAATATTCCAATTCGCTTTGACAGCTTTCAATCGAGCGCAAAGATTGAAGTTGGTTGTATCTCAAATATTCTTCATCAGAAAACACCATGTATTTTTTTCTGAATTCCAAATAATTATCCAAGTTTATGTCTTTCATAACTTGAATGCTTTTTGAAGACAGCCCCAAATGTTCATCAAACAAATATGGATTACCGCACAGAGCAATTCTTTTTTTGATATTAGGAATTTTATCAAATAAAAGGCAAGACACAAAAACGCCGGCAGAATATGCTATAATATCAATATTTTGATATTTTCCAAAATCAAAATCCAATTCCAAATTTTGATAGTCATACAAAATCAAAATATCTTTATCGTCGTGTAAATTTACAAATTGATTATAATCACAGCCCCATCCGGCAAAAAATATAATCAAGTCAGCCGAATTGTGTTTTTGAAAAAAATATTGCATTTGAGATAAACCTCCCAAAAGAGAAATTCAGAAGACAAAAATGGTATATTTTCATACTCAAAACTATAATAAAGTATTTTGTTCATCATTAGAAAAGATTTTGATTTTACTATCAGGAATTTCTAAGCCCCAATTATCCCAGCCAATATAATTTTTTCTGGCGAATAACTCTATTTTTGTTTGCTTAGGAAACATCTTGGAAATCCCGTCAATAACATCAATAGGTTTTTCGCTATGTTTCCCCCTATGAATAGAAATTAATTGCCTTATATTCCTAGCTCCCCTATTTTCAGGAAATTTTCCTTTTTTAAAAACAAGAACGAATTCTGTTTGAGACAAAGTGTAACGACCAGGATTGTGAACTTGTTTATCCCACACAAAGGCAACAGTTTTATACTCAAAGCCCCAGGAAATTCCGAGCTTAATTGAATTGTTTAGCTGAGGCCCGGTCGTCCACATAAACAAAATACAATTATCTGCAGAAATCGAAGCAATATCCAATTTTTGCAAATCATTAAGAGAAAGAGTAGGGTATTTAAAATTTGCTGCACTTATAAATATATCTCTTTTAAAGCCGACATTTTCAGACTTAATACTTGATCTATCGTACTGCATTTTTCCGCCATAATCCCAAGGAGGATCAGCATAAATAACATCATATTTTTTTTTAGGTAATTCTGGATATAAATCTTCCAATGGATTAATCTTTACCTTACGTTTTGCCTTTGGATTATATATTGAATATCCTGATTTGCAGTCCATCATATACACCTCATTTCGTTTACTAATGAATAATTTATAAAAAAGTAAAAGTCAATACTGATTGTTACTTATAGACCGTTGACTCAAAAAAATATTTTTAAGTATTATAAGCACAATTATAAAGGAGTTTTTCTTATGATAAAACAGATTCTAGGACAACGGATAAAAAACCTCCGGCTAAAAACAGGATTGAGCCAGGAAAAATTTGCATTGCAAATAAATATGGATAGAACATATTTAGCGTCTGTTGAGGCAGGGAAACGTAACATTTCCATTGAGAATATACATAAGATATCTCAAGGATTACATCTATCTTTAGAAGAATTTTTTAAGGGGATTTAGATGGCAACACAAGAATTGAGAAAGAGAGCAAATTGGCAAACAGTTTCAGGGCATAAAGCAATAACCGCCGAAGAAATATTTCAAAAATCATTGCAATCTTCTTTAGACGCGGTTTATCCGAACCAGTTTGTTGTGGAAAGACATCCAAAAGAGTTTAAAGATATATACTCAACTTATCCATTGCCTCAAGATGTCTTGATTAAAATCTATAATGTTGATACAACACTAAAAACTGCAAAGGGCACCCCAAAATATGAATGGGGAATTAGTATGGATTTTGCTATAAGGAATAAAAACAACGGTAAAATATTATTTGGAGAAATAAAACGCCAAGATGGGTGGATTGAAACAACAAGTATGCAAGCCGGTCGAGGTAATGCTCATGAAAGAAG
This sequence comes from uncultured Pseudomonadota bacterium, assembly GCA_949292335.1. Classification (GTDB taxonomy): domain Bacteria; phylum Pseudomonadota; class Alphaproteobacteria; order RF32; family CAG-239; genus CAZU01. Next base: position 4,751 of record CASEYY010000045.1, on the reverse strand, counting down.
TTGTAAATATTTTACTCCAGGACTGCTAAGAATTATTAGGAAAACAAGTAATTTATCTGATGAAATTCTACCATTTTGGCTAGTAATAGTTGGTGACATTACAAGAGACCCTCGACGCAATAGAGAAATTGCTTATTGGTTTCAAGAGTACACCAAAAACTATTATATGTGGAGGGATACCTCGGATGTCGGAGATATGTTGGATTTTTTTGAAAACAACTTACTACCCTACTTATTATAAAGAGGATAATCCTCTCCAAATAAAAAATACCTACCGGCAAGGGTAGGTATTTTTTATTGGTCGGGACGAGAGGAACGCTAAGTAAAAAACGCCGTTGCTCCGGCGTTTTTTGTCTGCAAGTTCTTTGGAACATCTTATTGAGCGAGGGCAAAACTTTGCCCGCGGCGAAATTAGAAGCCAAAGAGGATAATCCTCTCCAAATAAAAATACCTACCGGCAAGGGTAGGTATTTTTATTTGGTCGGGACGAGAGGATTTGAACCTCCGACTTCTTGCACCCCATGCAAGCGCTCTACCAGGCTGAACTACGTCCCGAAAATATTTATAATAATCTTTTTTATTGGCGCAAGAAGTCTTCCGCCTTCTTGTCTGGCTCGTAGGCTCTGTCTTCGGTTAGAAGTCAATCGCCAACTCGCTGCGGTCACTCGTTTTGTAACTTTTGTTGACGCAAACTGTCGTTTGCCAACAAAATAACAAAACTTCGCCCGTCGTTAAAAAATGTTTCACCGGAACATTTTTTCGCCTCCGGCCCCATGCAAGCGCTCTGACCTAAGCTGAACTACGTCCCGTCAACACTGGATAGATATTTAGCACAATAAAATTTTTATGCAACAGGTTTTTTTATCAATTAAAAATATTGTAAGGACAAGAAAATATAATATATATGTTATAGGAGGTGAATCATGGTCAAAGATTTGATAAAAATATACCAAGACAGACGGTCAATTTACGACTTAGGGACAGATATACCGCTAAGCTCCGAAGAGATAGTGTCATTAATCTGCGATTGCGTCAAACACGCACCTTCGGCCTTTAATTCGCAAAGCGGCAGAGTGGTAATATTATTTTCCGCCGCTCATCACAAATTGTGGAATATTGTCTTAAGTAATTTACAAAAGGTTACCCCTGCGGACAAATTTGCGGCAACGACAAAGAAGATAGCTTCATTTGCTGCGGCAGCCGGCACAATATTGTTTTTTGAAGATGAAGACACTATAGGCAGTTTGCAAAAGCAATATCCGCTGTATAAAGATGCCTTTCCGCTATTTTCGGCTCAATCATCGGGAATGTTGCAATACATGATTTGGACAGCTTTGTCATCTGAGGGAATAGGGGCGTCATTACAACACTATAATCCGCTCATTGATGAGGATGTCACGAAGGAATGGCATCTGCCGCAAAGTTGGAAATTATATTCGCAAATGCCATTTGGCAAAATCAAATCGGCGGCCGGAGATAAGGAATTTATGTCGATTTCTGAGCGGGTTAAGGTCTTCGGTTAAGGCTTAATCACGACCTTAAAGACATCATTTTCCAGCGAGAATGATACTTTACAGCCGTGTAGTGCCGCGATTCTCTCGACGATTGATAAGCCCAAACCGCTACCTTTCACATTTTGTCCGGCGGGTCGGAAAAATCTTTCGCCAAGCCGTTTAATATGTTCCGGAGCGAGCGAAACTTTAGAATTGGTAATTTCCAATTTATCTGCCGCAAGCATTATTTTTATTTCGGCACCTGAGCCGCTGTATTTTACGGCATTATCCAAGAGGTTGCGAAACAGTAAGCTCCACAAAAAAGTCTGTCCGGCGGTTAAGAATGGCTTATCGGTGTATTCGGTTGTTATAGAAATATTTTTATTTTCGGCTTCAATTTTTTGTTCATTAACCGAGCCGGTGATAATATTCTGCCAGTCAAGAGTTTCATTATCATTGGTAATTTGCTGAGCATTTAATTTTGACAAAGCCAATAGCTGTTCGACCAAGCGTCCGGCTCTTTCGATACCTTCTCGCAAATTTTTCAGAGCATTGTTTCGCGTATTTTCATCATCGCCGGCAATTTCGACCACATCAAGTTGGACTTTGAGTGCGGTCAGGGGACTTCTGAGCTCGTGAGCAGAATCGGCAATAAAACTTCTTTCGCGTTTAAGCATGGATTCGATTTTGGTCAAAAGGTTATTAAAAGAATTGATAAGCGGCAAAATTTCTTGTGGTATGTTTTTGTTGTCAATCGGTGAAAGGTCATCGGATTGTCTGGCGGTAATGTTTGCGGCCAGCGATTTTAAAGGGCGAAATTCTTTGGCCAAGAGGGCAAAGAAAATTAACAGCATTGCCGCCAAGCCATAACTCCAAGGAATGAGAGCTTCTTCAATCATTTCCAAGGCCACATCGTTACGATATTCAATTTCTTGTCCAACGGCGATAAAATAATTTTTATCAACGCTTTTCACCCAGACGATTCGCCAAGGTTTTTGTTTTTTTCCCAGAGCTTGTTCGGTGAAGCCCGAGGTCGGATGAAACGCGAAATATTTTCCGTTTTCATCATCATTAAAAATCATTTTGCCAGAATTATCAAATACGGCCAGCCCGATAGCTTCGTCTTCTTCTTCGCCGTCATCATCAAGCTCTTCGATTATTTGGTTAACATCATGTTGGGTAGAAGGCTTGACGGCATTCCAGTCGGCAGCCGAAAGTTGTCTGGCCAAGATGAGCTGATAGGTGTCAAAAAATTCGTCGATTTGTTCTTTAGTTTCCGACCACACCAAAACGCCCGAGGCAATCCACACTGCCGTGGCGGTGATTAAAAATAAGAACATAAGTCGTAATTTCAAGCTCAGTTTTTTCATATTTCACCCAACATATATCCGACTTTATTAACGGTTTTGATGATATTTTTACCCAATTTTTTACGCAAATGGTGGACATGTACTTCCACGGCATTACTTTGAATCTCGTCATCCCATGAATAGATTTTTTCCTCGATTGTTTCTTTGGTCATAACGCGGTTAGGATTCATCATTAAAAGCTCCAAGAGCTTAAGTTCCTTAGGAGCCAGCACCACCGGTTTGCCCTCAAAAGTAACAATTTTGGTTTGCGGATAGAAGACGACGGAGCCGAGTTTAATCTCGGGCTCCATACGATCACTGTATCTTCTGATTAAAGCCTTGAGTCTGGCGGCAACTTCGGTCAGGGCAAAGGGCTTGGCGAGATAATCGTCGGCCCCGCTGTCAAGCCCAATAACCCTCTGATCGACATCACCTCTGGCCGTGAGGATTAGAACCGGCTCATTGCGTTTTTTCTCTCGCCATTCTTTTAAGATGGATAAGCCATCGCGGTTAGGCAGTCCGAGGTCGAGGATGACTGCGTCGTACGGAGCTTGGAACAGGGCTTCAAAAGCCTCATCTCCGTCGGTAAACCAATCAACGGTAAACCCCAGTTTGGCAAGTCCGACATTTAAGCCGTCGCCGATAAGTTTATCATCTTCTGCCAAGAGAATTCGCATAGTAAATAATCCTCAAATTATTTTTTTGTTATGCTGTCGACATCAATTTCAAAATTCATGAAATCTTTATCAACTTCGCCGCGAATTTCAACGGTATCGTTTTCACCAACCTGCAGTCCCCGCCAATCGTCATCGTCGATTTCGATAGTAACGGTAGCGGTTCCGTCATTGAAAAGATATTTTTCGCCGCCCAAACCTTTTTCGATTTTTCCGACCATAACCACCGGAGCATCATCGCTTAATTTAAGAGCCTCGGCGACAGAAACAGCGGCGACCGAAGGACCGGTATAACCTCCGCCCATATTATTTTGAGCAAAAGCATTTGCCGACAAGCTCAAAGTTAAAGCCAAAGCAGAAACGGTTAATATATTTTTCATGGTACATCTCCTTAAAGTAAAGTTTTATAAAATTTAGAACCTTTGTTGCTTACAAGGATAATTAAACATTCTAAACTTAAGGTTCGCTTAAGGGAATAAATTTTTTTCAAAAAAAATAAATAATATTGATTCTTCAAATAAAAATTAATAAAATTCAAAGATAAAGGGTGGTGGCGAATGGAAGAATGGGATGTTTACGACATCAATCGCAATCAGACGGGGAAGATAATTTGCCGCGATAAAGCAGATTTGCAAAGTGGCGAATATCATTTGGCGGTTGATGTGTGGATAGTTAATGACAAGCATCAATTTTTGATTCAAAAAAGGTCTTTATCAAAAAAAGCTTACCCCGGCAAGTGGGCCCAATCGGCCGGTGGTGCGGTAATCAAAGGTGAAGACAGTTTTGAAGGTTGTTTAAGAGAAACCAAAGAGGAATTGGGTATTGATTTATCCGGCGAGAATGTGGAACTGGCTTATAGTTTTATCCGCCATGGAAATACCATAGTTGATGTATATCTGGTATACCAGAATATAGATGTTGCCGATATTGCGATAGAAAAAAGCGAGGTTTCCGAGGTTAGGTGGGCAGGTTTTGCCGAGATAAATAAATTGCTTGAGGAGGGGCGATTCGTTCCGACGGTGATGGATGGGCTTTATCGGGTTTTGCAAAACAATGTAGTTTTGCAAGAAAAATATGAACCGTTTATAGATTAAAAAAAATTAATTTCTTTTTAAGAAAAAATATGGTAAAATAAAATCCGTACGGAGTAATTAACCGTGCGGATTTTTCTTAAGAAAACCAAGATTTAAGGACGCAACAAGGATGTTGAGTAAAGTACTTCAACATAGCCTCTT
>CASEYY010000044.1 GCA_949292335.1 uncultured Pseudomonadota bacterium | reverse complement strand
CATACTATAGACGCAACAAAACTCTCCGCCAAACGGCAGAAAGCCCGAAATTCCTCACTAAAGAGGCTATGTTTAAGTACTTTACTCAACATCCTTGTTGCGTCCTTAAATCTTGGTTTTCTTAAGAAAAATCCGCACGGATAGCTACTCCGTACGGATTTTATTTTACCACATTTTTTCTTAAAAAGAAATTAATTTTTTTATTTAATTTACCTTGCGTTGCAAATCTTCTATCCGCGGCAAAACCGAATTTTCGATAATAAAACTTATCGCTTTGTCAACCGTGCGATCGGTATGTTTTACCGCTTCCCAAACCGCTGTACCATCGTCACCCTTGTCTGCTATTTTTTGATACAACATAGCCATCTCCGAGAGCGAATCTACAATCTCGGCTAAATATGCCGGCATTTTTAGGTTTTCTTCACCGCCGAAAAAGCCCTCGACATATCCTTGTTCAACCATGTCATAACGCGAACGACAGTATTCTTGCAAATCTTTGGTTTTGAGTGTGGGAAGTTTTACTTTATTTTGCTTAACATCATCAAATACTTCATCCCAAAGCCCCATAAAAAACTTAAAAAACAAGTCGGCCTCGGCTTTGGTTTCAAGCCTTGGGGCTCTGCCCTCAGCCCAAAATGATGAAATAACATCGGTCGGTCTTAGCCTCAAATTGGGTGAGCAAATTGCTCCGGCAAAACGCATTTTTATTACTTCCAGCGGAGTTTGGCAGGAGTAATGTTCTAACATTTTTGTAAAGCTTGCGTCTCCGATATATTTGTTTACTTGCATTTTTTATTCTTCTTGCTATAGTTGATGAAAATTTGAACTTGAAAAAGAGTATAAGGAGTTTTGTTTAATTGTCTAGGGCAAATTTGATAAATATTTTGGTGATGACCTCGTTGATTACTGCCTGCTCGCAGTTTGGACCTTTTGTTGATCGCAGACGCGAGGCCGGTGCACAAAAAGAAGGCATCTTCTATGTCGGTAAATCGACCCCCGAAGAGCCGGCAATTTGCTATAACAAACTTTATACTTCTTATGAGGAAGTCAAAGCTTTGGCCGATGCCGAGTGCAAAAAATATAATACCGGCACCCATGCCACTCCGGTTAAAGAAACCGTGCTTTCTTGCCGCTTGTTAGTGCCTAATCATTACTATTTTAAATGTGAAAAATAAGGAATAAAATAATGTCTTTGTCTTTGGAAAATGCTGTTAACCAAAAAGTTTACGCTGTCTTTGCCAAGTTGGGCTTGGATAATAAATTTGCCAATGTTAAAGTTTCGGATCGTCCGGATTTGAGTGATTTTCAGTGCAACGGAGCTTTGGCTTTGGCTAAACAAGAAAGAAAAAATCCGAGAGAAATTGCAACAAGCATTGCTACCGAGTTGCAAAATGATGCTGACTTCGCCAAAGTATCGGTCGACGGTCCGGGATTCTTGAACCTCACCTTAAGTAATGAGTTTATAGCCAAAAATATGCAAGAGATGTTGCAAGATGACCGTCTCGGCATTGAAAAAGATAAAAATCCGCACAAAATCGTGATGGATTTCGGCGGCCCCAATGTGGCAAAATCTCTGCATGTCGGACATTTGCGTTCGGCCGTGGTCGGAGAGGCAATCAGAAGAATCGAGATTTTGGTCGGCAATGAAGTGATTTCAGATGTGCATTTCGGCGACTGGGGAACCCCAATGGGGATGATACTGTCGGAAATCATCAGGCAAGACGGCAATTTGGCTAAAGTAGAAACTTATGATATTAAGCAAATATCTTCTTTCTACAAACAAGCCAATATTCGTTGCAAAGAAGACGAAAGTGCCAAAGAGCAAGCACGTATTATCACCACCAAGATTCAAGACAAAGTGCCGGAATTTTATAAAGCCTGGCAACACTTGCGTAAAGTGTCGGTTGAAGATGTGAAGAAAAATTACAAAGAGCTGGATGCTCATTTTGACTTGTGGCTTGGCGAAAGCGATGCTCACGAAACCTGCAAAGAGGTGGTTAAACTGGCACAAGAAAAAGGCATTTCCGAAATTGATGACGGTGCAACCATTATCAGACTAGATGAAAACAAAGGTCAAAAACCACCGGTCATTTTGGTTAAAAGCGACGGTGGGTTTGGCTATCAGCTAACCGATATCGCGACCATCAAAATGCGTTATGACGACCTAAAGGCTCAAGAAATCATCTATGTGGTTGACAAAAGACAATCACTCCACTTTGAACAGGTTTTTGAAGTAGCCGAAAAACTTAATCTGGCTCCGCAAGTTAAATTTTTGCATATCGGTTTCGGCACGGTTAACGGATCCGACGGTAAGCCATTTAAAACTCGTGACGGCGGAGTGATGAATTTGGAAGACCTTATCAAATTGTCAAAGGACAAGGTCAGAGAATCCCTGCCGGCACCAGATGAAGTTGAAGGAAACGGCGAAAAAGAAATTGAAAAAATGGTAGACCAAATCGCCATGGCGGCAATCAAATTTCAGGATTTGAAAAACAATATTGCCTCGGGCTATGTGTTCGAACTTGATGATTTTGCCAAGTTTGAAGGCAAGACCGGCCCTTATATTCAATATGCGGTTGCCAGAATAAATTCTATTTTGCGGAAGGCAAAAGAGAAAGGTTTAACTCCCAATAAAATTGAAATCACCACCAAAGATGAACGCGATTTGGCTTTGAAAATTGCTCAGCTCAATGCGGCGGTTGCCAGAGCACAAAGCGAAAAAGAGCCCAGCATTATTACAGACTATGTTTATACTTTGGCTCAGGTATTCTCAAGCTTTTATAACACCTCGCCGATTATGACCGCCGAGACAAACGAGATTGCTCAGTCGCGTCTGGCTTTGGCCAAATTGGTACGAGATATTTTGGTCAAACTGCTATATTTGCTCGGAATTGAAGCACCTGAGGTTATGCTCAAAAAAGCCTAAGGACTGCGATGCTGATACTCAAACACCCCCGTTTTATCGGAGGTGTTTTTGTGTTTGGGCTATTTTTCAAACTCGCTCTTATCGGGAAAAAGTGCCTCCAAAAATGATGGAACATCAACCTTAAGACCCGATGATTTTTCGGTATCGTTTATGCAGAAAAGCGGCGACCTTAAATCAAGCAATTTGTTAAATCCTTTGAACGAATTAATATTGGTACAAAAAGAATCCGGCCTTTTTTGACTGAGAAACACCTGCTTTAGCTTTTGCGAAAACGGAAGCCAAATATCAACATCTTTGACCTCTTTGGTAATAGCGTGATTGTGGGACAACATATAGTAATCGACTATCACTCTTTGAATCGCCTCTTCCTCGCGGAACCGTTGGCAAGCAGTTTTATCCTTAAGCTCTTTGAAAGTATCCATTGCCTTTTGGTAGTCCAAGCGAAAATAGGCATCAATATTATGGTGCGGAAACATATGGCACTTGAGCCCCCATGTTTTTGCGGCCAGTTGCTGCATAGCACTAATATGACGAGCATATTGTGATGATTTGATTTTGCGTTTTTTGGCCGGCTTCATCCTTACAATTACTTTACCGTTTTGAAAGAAAAAATCCGGCTGACAGAAAGTACCAAAAAACATATCGTCGTTGGCATATAAAAATCTCTCTGACAAGCCTTTGATGTTTGCAATGGCCGTTTCGATTGCCATGGAGTTAAACAAAGGCAAATTGCTTTGAGGTAAAATGTCTTCATGTTTTACCATGGTTATTCTGGGGTTTGTTGTATCAAGCCACGAAGGTATTTGATTGTCGCTTATGATAAAAATATGGTTAATCCATGGAGCAAATTTGGCAACCGAACGCAAAGAATATTTAAGCTCATCGTGGCTTTGAAAGCGGCTTGGATGAGCGGCCTGAAAATCGATTGCCCCTGATTGTGATTGATATTTTAGTCTTTTTTGATGCCAAGAAATATCGGCATCGTCACACCAAAGATAGACCAAGTCAATGGCGGAGTTATGGTTGGTTGTTAACATGGCAACTTCCTTTACAGTTAAAAAACAAATAAAAAAGCCGCCTTGATGAAGGGCGACCGGAAGTTGGAAACTACAAGAAGATAGTGCGGCATATTAGCCATAACAGAGCCTATTTTGCCGCCTTCCGGTCACAAAAAAACCAGAAGGCTGAAGCAAAATTGTCGTATTTGCAAAATACGCTTCTTGAGAGGTTTCCACACCTCAGAGGGATAATCAATCCCTCCGCCCGATAATCTACAAATACGCTTCGAAAATGTCAAACAAAAAAGCGACCTAATTTATCAAGGTCGCTTTTATACTGTCATTTTTTGCTCACTAACCCAACTTAACAATAGCCTGTTCGATGCGGTTTAAGCTCTCTTCTTTGCCCAAAACAACCGCAAGCTCGGTAGCTCCGCCGGGGGTGGTTTCTTTGCCCGAAAGAGCAATCCGCGCCGGATACAAAATCTGGCCGTTCTTCAAACCTTTGGTTTCGGCTAAAGATTTTAACGCGGCAAATAATGCATCATTATTCCATTCACTCTGCTTAAATAAAACTTCTTTTATCTCCGGCAAAACCGCCTTGGCAACCTCTATATCGGTTTTCATTTTCTTATTAACATACAAATCAACTGCATAATCCGGCAACTCTTTAATAAAGTCGGTCTGCTCTTTGATTTGACCTAGAGTTTCGACACGCGGCTGCAATACAGCGGCAAGAGCTCTTTTATCTACATTTGCCGGCATATCTGCCAAATAAGGCTCGGCCAAACGATAAAATTCTTCGCCGGAAAGATTGCGGATATATACACCGTTCATCCAAGTCAATTTGACTATATCGAATATCGCCGGAGATTTATTCAGTCTTTCAACCGAGAATATCTTCTCCAAATCTTTAATCGAAAAGATTTCTTCTTCGGTTCCGGGGTTCCACCCCAACAGAGCTATATAATTAATAATCGCCTCCGGCAAATATCCCTTGGCCAACAAATCTTGGAAAGAGGCATCGCCATTGCGTTTGGATAATTTGTGCTGGGCATCTTTCATTACCGGCGGTAAGTGAACATAAATCGGACGTTCCCAACCAAATGTATCGTACATCAAATTATATTTCGGGGTTGAGGGCAAATATTCGCTTCCTCTTACTACATGAGTAATTCCCATTAGGTGATCATCTATAACATTGGCGAAGTTATAGGTGGGGAAACCATCGGTCTTTAGTAACACGCCCTCATCCAACTCGTCATAGTCTATCTCAATAATCCCATAAACCTTATCTTCATACTTGGATTTGCCGGTTTGATTGATGGTTTGTCTTATTACATAGGGTTCGCCGGCGGCAATGCGGGCTCTAGCCTCTTCCAAAGGTATTTTTTTGCAAGGATCTTCAAATTTGCATATTATCTCGTTGCCGTCTTCATCTACTTCTTTTTCTCTTTCGGCACAAAAACAATAATGAGCTCCGCCTAACTCGACCAATTTGTGAGCATAGGGAGCATATAAATCTTTGCGTTCCGACTGTACATAGGGACCAAAATCACCGCCGATATCCGGACCTTCGTCCCAATTCATGCCAACCATTTTCAAAGTGTTATAGATAATGTCGGTTGCACCTTCGACATATCGCTTTTGGTCGGTATCTTCAATACGCAACAAAAAATCGCCGCCTTGAGCTTTGGCAATCAAGTATTCGTAAAGTGCCGTACGCAAATTACCTATATGCATATAACCGGTGGGACTTGGTGCAAAACGTGTTCTTACTTTCATCTTTTTATTTCCTCAAAATATCTTATTTCATTAATTTAACCGCTGCCGCTCGGGCCTCATCGGTGATAACTTCACCGGCCAACATGCGGGCAATTTCTTCTTTGCGTTCGGCCTCGGATAATTTGTTTACCGTGGTGGTGGTTATATCATTTTTGGTGTGTTTTTCAACCTTAAAATGGGTGCTGCCCAAAGCCGCTACCTGCGGAGCATGGGTTACCACCAGAACCTGTACTTCTTGTCCGAGACGAGCCAATCTTTCGCCAACCGCTTGAGCTACCGCACCGCCGATACCGGAATCAACCTCATCAAAAATCATGGTCGGAATACTGCCGGTTGTTGCCAAGTTTACTTTTAAGGCCAACATAAATCTGGCCAACTCGCCGCCGGAAGCTATTTTGTTTATCGGACCTTGCGGCGAATTGGGATTGGTCGAAACCGTGAAGCATACATCATCAAAACCGGTGTTAGACCAGCCGCCTTCGCCTTTTTGTTCGATATGGGTTACAAAACGAGCCTTATCCATCTTTAAGGGCGGTAACTCTGACATTACTTTTTTATCTAATTTCTGTGCCGCGGCAATGCGAGCTTGGTGCAAGGCATTGGCCGCCGTGATATAAGCCAATCTTTTTTGTTGCTCGTCTTTTCTCAATGCCTCCAAACCGTCTTCACCGAGCTCGATTGATTGCAACTGTTCCTTAAACTTGGCCAAGGTTTCGGGCAAAGCTTCGGGAGTGACACCATGTTTGCGGGCAACATCTTTTAAGGCAAACAATCTGGAATCTATTGCCGCTTGTTCGTCTGAGTTTAGGCCGATTTCCGCGGAGGCGTCTTCGATTGAAGAAACAGCATTCAAAATCTCGGCCAAGGCACTGTCCAAAGAAGCATATATGTCGTCATATTTTCCCTCAACATAGCCATTGGCCTTATCGACCCCGCTCTGAGCCATTCTGATGGCAGACGATATATCTTTGCCTTGCGTTAGTGCCGCATAGGCGTAATTCAAATTTTCGATTATCTTCTCGGCATGCATAAACTCTTGCCGTTTTTTTTGCAGTTCGTCTATCTCTCCTTCTTGGGGCGATAGAACTTCCAGCTCTTTTATCCAGTGCCTTAGGTTATCTTCTTCCTCTTTGGCTTTGGCAATATTGTGTTCGGCAAAAGCTAGTTTATTTGAGGCATCACGATATTCTTCCCAGGCTTTGCGACACTTTAACAACAAATCCCAATAGCCGCCAAACTCATCAAGCACTTTCTGGTGATTGGACGGATTTAGTAATCCCTGATTGTCAAACTGCCCATGAATTTCCACCAGATATTTGCCAATATCTTTGAGAAGTTTGGCCGATATTTGCTGGTCATTAAAAAATATCTTGCCACTGCCGTTGGTTGACAAGTTGCGTTTTATCATAATGTCGCCTTCGGCTTCCAAATCGCTTTCGGCCAGCAGAGACTTAAAATCTTCGTTATCCGGCATATCAAAAACAGCCGATACCGATAATTTTTCCGCCCCTTGTCTGATAAGCGAGGTTTCGGCTCTCTTGCCTAACACCAACCCTAAGGAATCAAGCAAAATAGACTTTCCCGCACCGGTCTCTCCGGTCAAAACACCAAACCCGCGGGAAAAATCTATATCAAGCTTGTCAATTAAAACGACATTGCGAATGCTTAAAGAACGCAGCATATATCAAAACCTTATTTTTGTAGTTTTTCTGCCATTTCATACCACTTGCTTTGCGGGTAGTTATGACCCAAAACTCTTAACGACATTTTAGCCTCTTTATTCAAACCTAAAATGGTATAAATTTCAACCTCGCGATACAAGGCTTCTTCAATCTGCGGAGTGGTTTGATATTTTTTGACCACGGTAGAAAAACGATTCAATGCCGAAAGATAGTTCTTTTGGCTCAAATAATAACGACCGACCTCCATCTCTTGTCCGGCTAAGTGATCTCTGATTAAAACCATCTTGGCTTTGGCGTCTTTGGCATATTCACTGTTGGGAAACCGTGTAATTACCTGCTTAAAAGCTTCTTCGGCTTTAGCGGTTACCTCTTGATCTTTTTCGGCTCCGACAATTTGGTCATAGTAGCAAAGACCCTTCATATAATAGGCATAAGCAATATCCTTGTTGCCGGGGTGATAACGAATGAATCTGTCCAAACTCAAAATTGCATCATCGTATTTTTCGTCCTTGTAATAGGCATATGCTCCCATTAATTTGGCCTTGGTTGCCCATTTGGAATACGGGTGGTCAAGCTCTACTTTTTCAAATGAAGCGGCTGCCTGTGACCATGAAGTTTGTTGTAATTCATCATAGCCCTGATTATACAATTCCTCGGCCGACATATTGCTCATATCAGGTTTGCTTGAGGCACAGGCCGTCAGCAAAAACAATAACAAAAATGCATATTTTTTCATCTGTTTTTCCTTCTTAAATAATTTCATAATTTGCCGTATCGGCAAACAAAGCTTTTAATAATTGGTTGTTGTGGTAGTGTCCGGTCTTTAGTGCCGAAACTCTGCCGATAATTTGATAACCGGAGGTGTACATATCTCCGATGGCATCTAAGACCTTGTGATTGACGCATTCATTGGGTACTTTGAACCCGCCTTCGTTTAATATCTTATCGCCGTCCAAAACGACCGCGTTGTCTAAGCTGCCGCCTTTTATCAAACCAATGGATTGCAAATAATCAATCTGGGACTTTTCGCAAAAGGTGCGGCAAGGTGCAATTTCTTGATTAAACAAATTTAAGTCAATGCTGGCATTAAATTCTTGATGTCCGACAATCGGGGATGGAAATTCTATCGTAAAGTCAATGGCAAAATCTTTGGCCGGCTCTATGCTGATATAGCCGCCTTTATCATCTTTGAACTCTACTTTGTGCAATACTTTTAAGCGGCGACGCGGCAAATATTGGGTTTTGATTCCGGCAGATGTGATGACCTCGATAAATTTGGCGGCGGCTCCGTCTAATATCGGCATTTCGGGAGATGATACTTCAACAGCAACATTGTCTATTTTCAAAACCGATAATGCCGCCATCAAATGCTCAATCGTGGATATCAAATTTCCTTTACCGTCGCCCAAGCAAGTACAATTTCTGGTATCAACCACATTGGAATACAGTGCCTTAACCGGGTTTGCCCCAACAACATCAGAACGACGAAAAGTCACGCCGGTGTCAACTTCTGCCGGCTTTAGTACCAAAACAGATTTCAAACCGGAGTGTAGGCCTACTCCCTCGATGGTGATTTCTTTGCTGATTGTTTGCTGCATTGATAAAGTCTCCGCTAATCATAAAAAATTATTGGTAAAACAAGACGGCCTATAAGCCGGGTTCTGTAATTTGGGCAAACCCAAACCGACAGCCATTCATCTGGGCCGTTTATTGCTAAACGGCTCGTCGCGACCTACCTCTGGAGTGGAGGAGGAACACCCCGTATCGTTTGGTTTGTATCTGCCTTATAAAAAAGAGCAAATACACCTTAACGCCCCTAACTTGGTCTTGCATCAGACAGGGTTTACCTGGACCGGCGATGTTACCACCGCCGCGGTGAGCTCTTACCTCGCCTTTTCAACCTTACCGAAGAATCTTCGGCGGTATATTTCTGTGGCACTTTCCCTTGGGTTTCCCCAGCCGGACGTTATCCGGTGCCTTGTTCCCCCGATGCCCGGACTTTCCTCGCCGCAGTCATGCTGCGGTGCGGCTGTCCGGCCGTCTTGTAAAACCTTTATCAAGCATAATAAAATCATTTGGTGATTGCAAGAATTATATCTTGTTAATAAACGCAAAAAAAATGCATTTTTTTACTTGCCCTGCACCCCTTGAAATACCTAATGTTTGGTTTTTATTCGCAGAACATTATATGAACTGTTAAAATTTTACTAAAAATTACCATTGATTCCCATAAAATCCCATGTTATACCATAAGCATATTACAAGTTTCGGGGTTTTAGTAAATTGCGTAAAACTTTTTTGTTTCTTGATACGATTGTTAATAAGGTTGACGCCAAAGGACGCGTTTCCCTACCTGCTGACTACCGCTCAATCGTTAAAGAGACAGCCTCCGAAATCGTATGCTACCGCTCTTTTAACTCCCCTTGTATCGAAGGATGTCTCGAAACCATGCTCGACAAATTGGCCGACGAGATGGATTCCAACCTCGATTTCTTTTCCGAAACTCAAGATGAAATTTCAAACCTTTTGTTCGGCGATTCGAAAAGATATCCTTTCGATTCTACCGGCCGTATCATGTTGTCGGAAAAACTCCTAAAGCACGCAGAAATCACCGATACCGCCGTGTTTGTCGGCAAAGGCCGCAAATTCCAAATCTGGAACCCGCAAAACTGGGAAAAAGAAGAACAACGAATCAGAACCGCCGTGCTCAAAAACCGCCCCTCAATCAAAAAATCGGAGAATGACAGATGATAAATGAAAATTATCAGAAACATTTTCCGGTTATGCTTAATGAGGTGTTAGAAAACCTCGATATATCCGATGGCAAAATATTTGTGGACGCAACTTTCGGTAACGGCGGATACTCCGAAGCAATATTAAAAAAAGCCAACTGCAAAGTAATTGCTCTTGACCGTGATGCAACAGTTTGGCCTCGTGCCGAAGAATTGAAAAAAACTTATGGCAAACGTTTTGAGTTCAGAGCCGGAGAATTCGGAAACTTCGATATTTTGGTAAATGAAAAAATCGACGGAGCAGTATTTGATATCGGTGTCTCTTCCATGCAATTAGATCAGGCCGAAAGAGGTTTTTCTTTTAGCAAAGAAGCCCCGCTTGATATGAGAATGTCTCAACAAGGAATTACCGCCGCCGATGTGATCAACACCTACAGTGAAAGCGAGTTAGCCGACATTATCTTTAACTTCGGTGAAGAAAAAAAATCACGCCAGATTGCCAAAAAAATCGTTGAAAGCAGAAAATCTGCACCCATTAAAACCACAACCGATTTGGCAAAAATCATATATCAAGTGATAAAGCCCTCTTTTAATCAAAAAATCGACCCAGCAACCAGAACATTTCAAGCTTTGAGAATTGCCGTTAACGATGAGCTTAACCAATTACAAAAGGGTTTGGAAAAAGCTACCCTACGATTAAAACCCAACGGCCGCTTGGTCGTGGTCGACTTTCACTCGTTGGAAGACCGTATCGTTAAAAACTTTTTCAAAAATAACTCTGAGAAAACCGTACATGTTTCGCGTTATCGTAAGAGTGAACCAAGAACCTCAAACGCCGCCTTTGCTTTCGCGTCAAAAGCAATCGAGCCTTCAAGCCAAGAAGTCGCTTTGAATCCTCGTTCGCATTCGGCAAAGCTGCGTTTTGCCATTAAACAACAACTTCCAGAAGGAGTTTGCCACAATGATGATGAATGCTAACCGTCTAACCCAAATTGCTTTGAGTCTCGTACTCGTTGTATTTACCGTTGCCGCTTCCAATTATATGAAAAATTCGGTCTACCGCTTGGAAGATGAGCTTGAACAAATCAATCAGAATATCCAGACCGATATTCAGACCATCCACATCCTTAATGCCGAATGGTCAAAATTAAATAATCCGGCAAGATTGCGGGCTTTGGTCAATGACCATATTGCCCTTAATCCGATTAAGGCTGAACAAATTATTAACTATTCTGCGTTACCATTTGACTATGAAACCGGCGAATCGCGTAAAACGATAGCCCGTAAAAAAATTGCCAAATACGCAAAACAAAGGAATTTGAAGAAATTAGCCAATATGCAACACTGAGTTTTTTGATATTTTGGTGCAGGAAGCAATGAGAAAAAAAATATTAACAACGAAAACCAAAAATAATTTTTATCTACCCGGCGAAGAAATAAATGTTCAACGCGAAGATATGTTTATCAACTGGGATAACAAACAACAAAGCGGTTACCTGGCAAAGGGCAGAATTATGTTCGGAATCGCTTGTTGTGCCTGTGCCTATATCTTGGTTGCTTTCAGGTTGCTTGATACCTGCGTACTGCCAAATCTGGCAGAAACGGACGATGTAACAGGGCTTTACACCGGCGGTGAAGTTAAAAAAAGAGCCGATATTATTGATGTAAACGGTGCTATTGTTGCAACCTCTCTGCCTACCAAAGACCTGGATGCCAACGCTAAAAATATTTTAAGCCCGCGTGAAACAGCCCTCAAGCTTACCGAAATTTTTCCTGACTTGTCATTTGATGAGGTTTACAAAAAACTTAAACGCAAACGCGGAACTTATACCATAAAACGCAACCTCTCCCCGCACCAACAGTCGCTGGTGATTGCTTTGGGAAATCCGGGATTGGAATTTAGAAAAAGCGAAAAAAGAATTTACCCGCACAAAAACTTGTTGGCTCATGTTACCGGAATGACCGATATCGACAATAACGGCGTCTCCGGTATTGAAAAAGGAATGGAAGAAAGAATTACCACTTCCGAAATTCCGGTAAGGCTGTCGCTTGATATTGGAGTACAGGATACCATTCGCACAATCTTAAAACAAAATATGGAAAAATATCATGCCCTTTCGGCGGCGGCGGTTTTGATGAACACACAAACCTCAGAAGTTGTGGCAATGGTCTCATTACCTGATTTCGACCCCAATAATGTAGGTAAAGAAGATACCAAAGCCTTGTTTAATACTGCAACATCCAGAGTTTATGAACCGGGATCGGTATTAAAGGTATTTAATGCGGCAATGGCTTTGGAAAGCGGTAAGATTAAATTGTCAGAAAAGTTTGATGCTACAGAGCCGATGCGTTTGAAGTACAACACCATTTATGATTATCGCGGTGAAAATCGTTGGCTTTCGCTGGAAGAAGTTTTGATTTATTCATCAAACATCGGATCGGCAAGAATAGCTTTGCAGGCCGGATTTAGCGAACAGTATAATTTCTTGAAAAAAATCAAATTTTTTGACCGTCTGGACACCGAAATCGTAGAAACGGCCAGACCTTTGGTACCACCATTTAACAAATGGAAAATTTCGGATTCCACGGTGGCAACCATAGGTTACGGATATGGCATTTCGGTTTCGCCGTTGCATTTGGCGGCGGCTTATTCGGCAGTGGTAAACGGCGGTATATATCATAATCCGACTTTTTTGGCCAAAGAAAAAAATGATGACGGATATCGTGTATTGTCCGATAACACCTCAAAACAAATGCGAAAGTTGGTCAGATCGGTTGTGACAGAAGGATCCGGCAAAAGGGCAAATATCACAGGATATGAAGTTGGCGGTAAAACCGGAACGGCAAATAAATTGGATGAAAACGGCAAATACGGCAAAAAGAAAGTGAGAACCACTTTTATGGCGGCTTTCCCGATTTCCGACCCTAAATATACTTTGGTTGTAATGTTTGATGAACCTAAGGCAATTAAAGAAACTTTCGGCTTTACCACTTCGGGATGGAATGCAGTGCCGACAGGCGGCGAAATTATATCGGCAATCGCTCCGCAGTTAAATATTCCGGCGAACTACGATTTGGAAGAAAAAATAAATAATCGGATTATTGAAGCCGCTTTTGGAATGTAAAAAACTTATGTAAATCAAGAGATACAGAATATTCAGCCCATATAATCTATTGCATATGGGCTAAAATTGTGATATATTTGGAGTGTATTTTAAATTAAGACTATTATTAAAATTTATCCGCACATATGTAAGGATTGCGAGTTAGTGCCAAAGAATGTATTTAATTGCTTTTTTAAGAGTTGCGACAACAACCGCCCAATCAAGTGAAGTATAGTAGCTTGGGGACTAATAAAATTAAGCAAGGACATTTTAGTAACATTGGCTCAAAACCCCAGGGATGTGCGGAGCATGAAAAAAATAACCCCGACTGAGGTCCGAAAGGAAGTAAGGTTGAGGGGATAATATATGGCAAGAATTGAGATTGTCGTATGTAAAGATATTAACGCCGTAAGAGCACTGGCGGCAGCAGGATACTGCCCCGTTGAATGTTCATTCGGCGGGGAAACCGTGGTAGACGAGATGCAGCTCGACCACCACGGAAAGATGTCTCATCTTGAGTCCGTAGCGATACGGGCTTATAGAGACTTCTTTGCGGCCCGCGAAGCGGACCCGCGTTTTGTGATTAATCACATCGACGCGGATTCAATATTCGCGGTTGCAGCCCTTGCAGGCTTGCTTCCGCACCCGCAGAGTGCCTATGCGGCAACTCTGCCGGCATTTTTGCAGAAGACCTGGCAACAGGATATTCTGCCGCTGGCGGAAACAATCGCCACGATGGACACCGACCCGATTGGGCGTGATGTCTTGAGCATGCCGTTTGGTGCTACTCTCATTACTTGGGAGGCACTGTGCGGAGCAAATGCCACCGACGAACTGTCTGCTTATGCGGCGGTTGAGGGATGGCGTAGGCTTCTCACCCAGCCGTCTACCAAGGCTTTTATTGCCGCAGCGGAAAAGGCTGAAGCCGATCGCCGTGCGGCAGCTTTGGCTGACTTCAATGAACGCGGTAGCAAGACCGGAAAGGCCTTGGCCATCTGCAACAGCCGCGTGTTCGGCTTTGCAGAGTGGTACGACCGCCAAGTCGATGCCGGAATGCCTGATGAGGCCAAAGGTTGGGGCAACCCAATCGTGGTCTCACTTGTTGAGGCAACCGAGGTTCTAACCTTCGGGATGCCGAACAAGGCTGTCGCCGAAGAAATCTTTGGTGAGGGAGGCCTTACCAGAGTCTTTGCGGCCTTAAACGAGCTCTATGGGCTCGAGGCAGGCAATGGCTTCGGTGGGCGTGAGGCTATCGGAGGATCGCCACGCGGCCGCAAAATGACTGAGGCTGACCTTAATAAGGCAGTCGAGGTTATCAACGGCCTATTGGAGCAGAAATAGTTTGCTCCAAAATATAATCAAGGAGAGGGAAGTAAAATCCCCTCTCCTTTTTTGTGATTTAAAAACTAAAACAGAGGAGCAACCAATTATGGTCATTCCTCTGCTTTATAAGTAAAGGAGTGCTTGGGCACTCCGATACTCTATCCTGACGCAGATGATTACTCCGCGTCTTTGAGGTAGTTAAATCCAACCTCGCTAAAAGTCAGGTTCTCTGCACCAATTTCGGCACAGATATACTTAACTATCTCTTTCCAGGTTTTGAGGTCCTGGACGAAAGCTGGATTTGCCTCCGCGGAAATCACAATGTGATTTCCTTCCTCCGCCATACCGCAGGAGACGTATACGCCTTTTTCCTGCATGCAGCGGGCGGCGGCCTCTTGCCACTTAGCACCTGCCGCAAGAAGAGAGCAATGTGCAGAAGCTTCGAAGCCGATGGTAGCTTCTCCAACCCCTGGCAGTCCCACGCTAAGCGTAGTCTGCCTCAAATCCTTACGAAGCTTCTCAGCTTCGGAAAGGATTTCTCCGGAAGTACCCTCGGCGCGATATGCACCAACAGGTTCACCTCCCGTAGGACAACCCCAGTCGGTGTGATAAACACACACTCCTGGGAGCACCTTGCGACCAAGAGCTGCCGAAACAGCTTCAGCCGCATTTTGCGGGGTGGCAGTGTTACCATCACCCTGATACCCAGAGACTAGTCCGCAGTAAATCAGGGAAGATATTACCTTTGTTGCGTTGTTTTTGTTGCTAAAATTTAAATTTTTCATATGCATGAAAATTTAAATCTTCTAACAACTTTGGATTGGCATTTTAACAGTACTCCAATTAAGTAATTACAAAGGTTTTGAATCACAGCCTACTGTACTTCAACTGCGGGGCCAAAAGCAACAAGCCCTTTCCTTTGCAATATTAATTTTCATAATTGCTATTATTACCAATTTACTTGTTGTAAGAAGGCACCCCGGGTGATTTAGCGGCATTCGCCGTAAACTGAGCCGGAGTTGGTTCAATACCGCCGAAGCAGTAACCTTACAACGCAACATTTAGCCATAATAATAAAAAACCGCCGAAGCAGTGAGATGGCATAATAATATCTTTCAATGTTTTTAGTTATATCATATTTTTGCGAGTCGTACAAGGGATATTTTTAAAAATTAGACAAAATAGCCAAATTGACGCAAGCGAATTAATGTTCCTTATTACAAAAAAACACCGCTTTTTTGAAGGCGGTGTTTTTCTACTAGTCTTTGCTCATATTATTTTTTAGCGGCATTCTTCTTGGCTGCAGGTTTCTTAGCTGCAGTTTTTTTGGCTGTCGCTTTCTTAGCCGGTGCTTTCTTGACTGTTGCCTTTTTTACCGCAGCCTTCTTCACCGTAGCTTTTTTGTCAGCCGACTTTTTCGCTACTACCTTCTTAGTTGTTTTTTTCTCTACAGATTTTTTAGTAGCTTTCTTGGCTGCTGTCTTTTTAGCACTTGCCTTCTTAGCCGGTGCTTTCTTGGCGACCTTCTTCTTGGCTGCTTTCTTCTTGGTAACCTTCTTCTTGGTCGGAGCCTTTTTAACCTTTTCTTTCTTTACTTTCTCTTTAACCGGTTTGGGCTGTGAAGCAACTAATGCCTTTTCTATATCAGCCTCCGAACATAAACCGATGGTTACCGGATTCTTCGGACGCAAAGAGGACATATCTTTGTGCGAACCATCACGAATAGAGGATATCGTCCCCTTGGTCGTGCCAATGAGCTTGCATATCAAACTGTCTTTAATGCTGGGATAATTCTTGACAATCCATAAAATCGCATTGGGCTTATCTTGTCTTTGCGAAGGGGACAAAACCTTCTTGCTCTTTTGGTTGCGGAGCTTGACATTGCGTTCCATAACACAGGCCTCCAAATTGGCCTTCTTATCGGCCTCGCAACGATGTATTTCTTCCCATGTCAACTGACCATTGTCAACCGGTGATAAACCTCTGATATTGCTCGAAACATCACCGTCTGCCATGGCCTGAATCTCCAGCTCATGTATTTCACAAAAAACTGATATCTGACGAAATGTCAATGTCGTATTCTCAACCAACCATACGGCCGTGGCTTTGGGCATCAATGGTGCTGTCATCGCTAAAAATCCTTTCTCTTTCTCAAATTATAAAAAAACTACCTTTAAGATAGTTTTTTTATTGCAAATATACAAGCTTTTTTTCCTTGATTTTCCACTAATATTTTACTTTATATAACTCCGCAGTGCTGTTTGTACTGCTTAATAACTTGTCCCCTAAAAATTCAACCTCATAACCATCTCCTTCAAGCACTTCAGCAATCTCCTTTATGGTAATTATCTCATTATTGTAAACATGCTCAAATATATCACTGATGTATGGATCCAATTCTCCGCTCCTTTCTACTTCTGCCTTGGTAATGGAACAGCAGTTCCTTAATATTATCTGATCACTGCCGTTTTCATCGTTATATGCTCCTATATCCTTTAAATACTCTCCGGCAAATTTTATCGCATCACGAACTTTCTCAAAATCCACACTGGTGACTCCTCCGGATTCTACGATGTCTTTTCCGTGATATTTATCGACTAAATTGCTGATTATGCTCTTTATGGCTGCACTGCTCTTGTTGGCTATGTCTTCTTGATTGGGAATATTATCCCCCAAAAACTTCAAATCACTCTTTATATTAACACGGCAGCTCTGATTATTATCCGAATTTGGCGACAAAACGGTATCGTTGTTTGTTCCTTTTTGCTCGGCCGGTAAATAATTACTGCTAACCTCAGGATTGCGTTGCTCCTCCCATTTGGCAAATGCCTTGTTCAATATCTTGCTATATAGTCTTTGGTCGCTAATTATTTGGTGCATCAAAAATGCTCCGACACCAGTTAAATATATGGCAATCTTGTTGTCACTATAACTTTGCTTGGTCTCATAAAAGGCTTCCAAATCAGCGTCATCTCCGTCGGTTATCTTAAACGCGTCGTATAAAATGGAATTGGCCTCACTCATTTTTAGCGAACCATATCGTGCCAACTCCAAACAGCCGCCAAACACCAAAAATTTTACTCCCAAACGCGAAAAACTGTTTTGTAAGGCAGAGCGAACATTCAAATTTGACAGTATCTCACTCAAAAAATATATCAGATACTGCTTGTATTCCAACGGAGCTTCCGGATACGCACTGGTTTGCAAATTCCTCAAGTCAGAATTGATATTAAATGCTCTAACCAAGCTTTGTGCCCGTTCAAAAAATTTTTCTTCCCCTACTTCTTGCTTGTCGTCTTTGTCTTGGCTTATGAATATATACCACGGAATATTTTTTAAAACCAACGGTATCGCCATCGCTAAAAAAACTATAAAAAATACCGAGAATAACAGCGAACTGTTGTGTTCTTCGCCAACAACTATTTCCAAAAGCGGAAAAACCAAACCAACGAAAATATTGGCAAATATCAGGCTTACTATTATTAAGGCAAAAAATTTCAATATTGCTTTATATATATTGCGACGGCTATCGGCGATATCTTGAACAACCTCGGTCGAATCTTTTTGATAGTCTATCTTGCTTAAGCTCGTCTTACTGCCTTTTTTGTTACTTAAGTTACTGACATATTCAACCGATTCCGCATAGGTATTATCACTGATTTCAAAGGTTTCTTTGATAATTTTGACTTTATTATTGGCTGCCTCTTGCTCTTTGGCTACCTCATAGGCCTGATGTCTTTGTTCTACCGCAAATCTTTCAACCAACTGCCACCCGGTGCCGTTGTCTCTATATACTTCATAATGAACTATTTTAGTCATATTTACAATACCTTGAATAAAAAAACCTGCACTTATTATAACAAGTGCAGGTTAATAAATCGTAAGTTATTACTAAACTTAAGAGATTATTCGGCATCTCCGGTCTTGAGGCCAAAAGCTCCGAATTTGTTCTTAAATTTAGAAAGCTGACCACCGGTATCTACCAAACGACGAACTCCGGTCCAAACAGGGTGCGATTTGGGGTCTACTTCCAAGTTGATGACATCACCGGCTTTGCCCAAAGTCGAACGTGTTGTATATTTTTGACCGTCCGTCATTACATAGGTTATCTCATGATAGTCAGGATGAATTCCTTTTTTCATTTTTAATTGCTCCCAATTTCTACATTAAACGCGATAATTTTATGCCCTTATACATTAAGCATTTAAATAACGCAAGCATTATTTTAAAATTTTGTATTTTTTTTAAATCTCTTCCAATTCGACCGTATTTATCTTATCGGAACCGGCGTTGATATTTATTACCTTTATACTGAAATTCTTATAACCTTGCTTTAGGAGATAGCTCCTGACTTCAATCGCTCGATTCAAGCTAATCCTTTTGCGCTTAAAGCTGTCGGTGCCGTCTTCAAGATTATAGGCATATATGGCTATCTTACTCTTTTCCATATTCCTGAAATTCTTGACTATGGAATTAATCTTTTTTCCCATCTCGGCAGAAACTGTATCTTCATCTTCGGCAAAATGCAATACATTGTCTGATTGTTTTTGCGGAGAAACTTTAACATTTTCTTCTATCAAAAGAGCTTTTTCGGCTTGAAAGGCTTGACTGCCTTGCGGGCTGACTTCTGATCTTCCGGCCGCCGCGTCCTCTTTTGATAATGTGGCCAGTGAAGAAGGCATACTCTCGGCCGAAATTTCGGCGGCTGATTTGACTGCGGCAACAGGAGTATCTGCTTGGGGTATATGTATCAAATCATCTTTAGCCTTATCTGTCACCGGTTTTCCCTCTCCTGATAAAGCAGCAGAAATTTCGGCCGCAGAAAGTGTTTTATTCTCTACTTTCGGAGCGGTTACAGGCTCCTTATTTGTTACCGGCTCAACAGCGACAACCTCAACCGGCTCGCCGGAGGCTACATATTTTACCGGTTCTTTCTGCACCGCTTCTATCTTCCGAGTGGCTGAGTCATCTGGCATATCAACAGATTTTCTTACTTCCGGCTTGACTTCAACTTTAATTTCCGTTTTTTGCTCACCTTTGGGTTCGGCAGATTTTTGTTTCCTATCCGCAGCAACCTGAGCTTTAGATTTGGCTGAAGCCTTTTTTACCGCCGGCTTGGCTTTTTTGGGTAAAACCGGAAACATCGGCTGAGAAACTCCGACATAAGACGAACCCAAACCATCTAAAACCGACAAATCAACAACAACATTTTCTTCCGCCATTGCAGAAACGGAAAACATTATTGCCGTGGTAAAAAAGACTTTAGACAAATGCATACAAAACCTCCGAATAGCTATTTGTTGGTTACGGCAAAAACTTTATCGCTTAAGGCCGTATTGGTGGCAACAACACCCTTTGATGCCAAGATGTGCTCATCACTGTCATGAATTTCTTTTGATGATAATGACCATACCTGTCCTCCGGCTTCTTTTACCAATAAAATACCGGCAGCAGCATCAAGAACATCTTCACCTTCAAGAACAACTGCCTCAAGTTTTCCCGAAGCCAAATACGCAAAATCAAGTGCGGTTGAGCCCAAAGTTCTTGCAGCAAGGGATTTGCTCGCAATATCTCCTGATGCAGAAACCAGTGCGGCACTCAAATCTTTGCGAGCCGAAACCCGCAATCTTTCATGGTTGCGGAAACCTTCCTTAAATGCTCCGTAACCCTTTTCGGTGAAGTACAAATCGGTGGTCGCGGGATTGTAAATAACGGCTGAAGTTATTTTGCCGTCGACAACCTCGGCCACACTTACGGCAAAATACGGAATGCCATGCATAAAGTTAACCGTACCATCTAAAGCCGAAACCACAAAATATGACCCAGAGGGAATTTTGCTGCCGGGAGTAATCACCGCATATTGCGGACGTGCTTTTTGCAGACCGTTACGCAACAAACCAAGCGTCCTATCTATGGCGGCTTTGGTAAACTCTTCGTGCCCCTTAACCGAAGTTTGTAGCTGTTCAATCTCACTAAAGTCGCGCGACAAACCAGCCGAGGCTTTCTTTACCGTGTTAATTAACAAACTTAAATTGGTAGAAATGTAAGACATTATTTAGCTCTTTCAACATAAGAGGCATCTGCCGTAGCTACAACAATTTTATCGCCGACACCTACAAACGGAGGCACTGTTGTTCTGACACCATTGTCCAATATTGCCGGCTTGTATGATGATGAAACGGTTTGGCCTTTAATAACCGGCTCGGTTTCAACAACTTCGCAGATAACTTGCAGAGGCAACTCAACCGATATCGGCTTGCCGTCAATTACACTTACCTTGACTTCCATTCCATCGGTCAAAAACGGTCTGGAATCGCCCAAGATATCAGACGGCATGGCAAATTGTTCGTATGTATCGCTTTCCATAAAAGTCAGCCCGGTTGCATCTTCATACAAAAATTGGCAATCTTTGGTTTCAACCATCAATTTCTCTACCATATCCTCGGTACGAAATCTTTCGTTGGTTTTGGTACCCTCTTCGACAGCCTTCATTTCAACCTGCATAAAGGCACCGCCTTTGCCGGGTTTTACAAAATTGGTTTTGATAACAGTCCAAGGTTTGCCTTTGTACTCAATTACCCAACCGATACGAATTGATCCTGCTTGTTGTTTCATTTTTATACTCCCAATATTTTAATTGTTATCTTTTTTTCTTAGCAAACTAATATAAACTTCTGTTTTTAGCAACCAAAATTTTTAAAATTTTTTGCCGTCAATATTACAAAATCGACATCATATTCTCTTAAATCTTCTTTATCGCCGCCATAATATAAAGCCGATGGAATTAAAAATAACTCATTATACCATGACAGAATTGATTTATCGTGCTCGATATCATCACCTTGCTTAAATGCTATAAACTCGGGCTCTATCTCTCCGGCAAGCATTGCCTCGTGCCGTCTTATCGGTATCAAAACACCCAAAGTTTTGTGTTTTAGGGCTTCTCTTAGAGGTTTTAGCTGAGATTTTACCGGCTTTTTTTCATCCAACTCAACAAATATCCCGTCAAGATTTTCCCGACGGCAAAATTCCAAACTATCAGCCCCAAAGCTTAAAATCATTTTTTGACTCTGCTTTAGTTGTTGCAAGGCATCAGCCCTTATATCGGCAGAAACTATATAGCATGATATTTTATCTGACTGAGGTATGCTTCCGCTTTCTTCTCTGGTATCTAATATTATCTGTGGCATAATTTGCTTTATCTCTTGTAAAAGTTATTCTGCTGTTTATTATATTGTTACCTGACGATAATAAGCGATTATTTTTTAAAGTGAAAGAAAAATAACCAATGGACAATAATAATTTTGAATTTACACAAACTTATGACGCCTTGAGTGAGCTGTCGACATTAATCGCCAATCTTGATACAGCCGTAAAAAATAAGGGGGCTAAAATTGAAAATGATAAGAAAAATTTAGAAACCCAAATTGATGACTTTAGGCAGAAAAACGCCAAATTGGAAGAAGCGGCCAAACAAGCATTACATAAAATTGACAACATTAATAAGTTTATAAACGAGGTTTTGTAATATGGCTCAGGTTACCATCACCATTAATTCCAGAGAATATGCCATTGCTTGCGAAGACGGACAGGAATTGCGAATCCTGCAACTCTCCAGAATCCTCGATGAAAAAGCAAAATTGTTGACCGACGGCAGCACTCAGGTAAGTGAAAATATGCTCCTTACCATGATTGCTCTCTTGTTGGCCGACGAACTTTCCGAACTACAAAAAAATAAGTCGCAAAATTCCGATGTTACCGTCCAAAACTGTCCGGATTTGACCAAATTGGACACCGAATTGGCCGATAAAATAAAAAGTTTAAATATGACAATTAAAACTCTTGCCAACAAAATAAATTTGTTATAGCATATTCCCATAAGAGGTTTTTAGAAACTGCGTAGTGCGTAGATTAGCAGGTCTTCCGAGCCAACATTATTTTTTAGGGAGCTGTCGCTGAATAAATCGTGGTTTATTTATATGGCACCCACTTATTGACCCGCGGTTCGTTTCAAGAATGTATTATACGGCTAAACGGTTTCTCTTAAACCTTGAAGGTTTGAAAACTCCGCTTATTTAGGCGGAGTTTTCTCGGTTTTATTTGAGGAATCCGTAAGTTGAAAATTTTATATCTCGGCGATATCGTCGCTAAACCTGGTCGCGAGGCCGTGAAAAATAATGTCAAAAAGCTCAAAGAAATATATGACTTTGATGCTTTAATCGTTAATGCCGATAACGCCGCTCACGGTTTTGGCTGCACTCCAAAAATCTGTAACCTCTTGTTTGAAGCCGGAGTATCAGCCATAGTAACCGGTGATCATGTCTGGAACCAAAAAGATATAATTCCCTACCTTGATGAAAACAAAAAAATCGTCAGACCGCTTAATTACAGCTCCAATTTGGCCGGCAGCGGTTATCGCGAAATCCCGCTGGATAACGGGAAAAAATTATTGCTCATCGAAGTCGTCGGGCGAGTTTTTATGGAAGCTGTGGATTGCCCGTTACAAGCAATCGATAAAGTATTGGAAAATTATACTTTAGGTAAAAATATTGCCGCCATCTTCGTTGATATTCACGCCGAAGCTACCGCAGAAAAACAAGCTCTGGCTCATTATCTTGACGGCAGAGTGTCGGCGGTTATCGGATCTCATACTCATGTGCCGACAAATGATGCAACCATTTTACCAAAAGGAACCGCTTTTCAGACCGATGCCGGGATGTGCGGAGATTACAGCGGCGTTATCGGATTTGATATTCAGGCTCCAATCGAAAGATTGAAGGATAAATTCTCTCCCCGAAAATTAGAGCCTTGCAACGGAAAAGCAACCTTGTGCGGAACATTCATCTCGCTTGATGATAATTCCGGGCTGGCCACCAAAATCGAAGCAATAAAATTTATTCCGTAATCGCACTGCCAAAGGGAATCGCTTTGCCAATACCTTGCTTGATATCGGCAAAATAAACAAAACCTATTTCGCCATTGTCTATCATGATTCTGGCCCATACATTGTCCGGAGTATAGCCGGTTAGGCGAACGGTGGTTTGTGCCGGTAATGTCTTGATTACATCAAAATCGCTTGACGGTCCATACATTATTTGGCTGTCTTTGGTAAGATGGTATAATTGCGAACTGTCGGATTTATTTACCGGAACACTTACTATCTTGCCTACAACTACATCATCGACACTCTCTCCTTGGCCGAAATTTACTTCCTGATAATAGTTTATCTCTTTTTTAGAAGCAAAAATATTCCACAATTCGGATTCACTTAAGTTCATATATTTGTCGGCACCGGAAAACATCACTGCCACAGCAGCCATAGCCGGAACAATCAACTGCCCGGCTTTGAGCGAAGTTGTTTTCCATGCTTTGGGTGCAGATACCTTTAGGTTTTGCAGATTGATAAATTTATCTATTAAAGCTTTATCTTCTCCGCTAAACATCAGACTTGCCTGTAGTCCGCATTTTACCGATGGTGCCGGTTGCTTGTCTCGGGCATAGACTATCATATTATGGAGAAGTACTTTTTTACTTTCACTCTCATTAAGCGGATGCTTCAAATTGTTCTTTATCGCTTTGAGATTTTGCAAAAAAGCTTTGGGGTGCCACCATCCGCAAAGCCAATTCAAGGCCGCGTTCTTGGCTGTTTTGCCAAAGGCCGAGCTTTCTTTGCTTATTTCGTGATGTTGGGAAATTTTATACCCCGTAAACCAACTCCTGACCGAAAAGAGATTCAAAACTCTTATTCTTACTCCGTCTCCGTCATCTTGAAATGCCGTCATGCTTTCAATATCAGGATAATTTTTTTGCTCGTAGACCAAAGACAAGATGTCGTATTGTAAACGAGACAGCTCATCACTTAACACATCATAAGCTGTCGATATTTGCTGAAACATATCGGTTGCCGCGGCATCTTTATTATAATCAGGATGCCAAATCTTAGCCAAATCACGGTATGCGTGCTTGATACTTTCGGCATCGGAGTCCGGTGATACTCCCAATATTTTATAGTAATCTAAAACGTCTTTCATCTATACATATATCCCTTCATCCATCAAGTTTGCTTCTTCTGTTTTAATGAAACTTTCTTGCTGATTTATCTTAATACTTCCGTTATAATCAACATCATATAGTGATTTCTTAAATAAATTGATAATATGGAAACAAAAATCTTCGTCTTGTTTTTGAGAGGTTCTGATTATCAAATCCAATTTGTGTTTTTTGATGTTGGAAAGCCCGTCAAATTGAAATTCTCCAAGTTTGGAAAATCCGGTCTCAATCATAAACCTGACATCTTCCTTGCTGTCTTCTTGTGATTTTTTACCGTCTTGGCTATTTTTCTTAATTCCTATTTTCAAAGGTTTGAAAATATTACCGTCAAAAAATGGCATCTCGACTATTTTCCAGGTCGCGGTTTCACGGTATGATGAGTTGATAAAACGCATAATATCCTCAACTGCTTTTTCTTTTACGGTAACCGGAAGATTTTCCAAATCTTTTTGATTTTTCCCTAAAAATAAACTAATATCCTTGCTCGTTACCGCACGGTAGAAATTGTATATCTTATTTAGCACATTCCCTTGATTAAAAGCTATTTTTTCAACTACCAAACGCAAAACTTCGTCGTTTGCGGATATATTCTTGAGCAAATCACCAAATTTTGGGAACTGTGACAAAATCTCTTTTATGGTCTTAATGTCACGGGGTAAATCTATATTTTTGGCAAGCTCTTGCAAAAATTTATCACCACCGCTAAACGGTTGTATGTACTTTAATCCGTCTATCCGCAAAAATATCTTTTCATGCACGGGGATATTTACCTTGGAAGTGAAAAATGTATCACCAAATATTGTCTTTACCTGCGTAATATCATTTTGCTTGGCCGAAACTTCTCCTTTAATATTCAGTCCTTGCAACTTATTTAATTCCGCCGCAATTTTATCTTGAATATTGCTTAAACTCTCAGATTGTGAATTGGGTATTTTAAAAATATTTTCCAATATCTTAACCACCACCGCGTCATCTGCCTCTGCCGCACCGGACATACTGACTTTTATACTTGGTAAAATATCGGCAAGTTGTGACTTAAGCTGTTTTACGGTCTCACTTTCCGAAAAAGTCGTCTTGATAAATTTTTCCAGATTTAACGGTTCGATTTCCGGCTTATTACCCGAAGGTTCGCGGCTGATAATTATGTCCTTTGTCGGTTTAAGTGAATTTTCTTTGATCGGATAGAGCACCGCTCCCTGCCCTATTTTAACCGGTATTGTCTCTGCTTTTTGCGGAAGAATTCCGCCTTTAACTACAACATTGACGGCTTTGTCTCCCATATGTAATACGGCTTGTGCCAATCCCTTATTAAAACTTATAATTTCCAAATCGGCAACTTCCCCGCTTTGTAAAATCTTTAGAAGCTCCGATGTTATCTCTTGTATTTGTATGCTTTGCGAACCTTCGGAAAATGAAGGTTGCAATCCTGAAAATATTGGGGGAATTATGTTTTCACTCATGCGATAATATCCTTTGAGCTATGGCTAATATGTCTTGCGAGGCTTCGGAATTGGGATATCTGTTGATTATGGTTGATTGGTTGCGGATGGAATCCCTAACCCTGGTATCTTGCCTGACTATTCCGAGTAATTTCGGCACAACCGGTAAAAATTCTCGACAGGCCCTTTCCATAATCTCATAAGTTCGCAAACCGGTACTTATGCTATTTACCTGATTAATAACTATACTTATGTTAATTTTGGGATAACGAGAGGCCAGTATTTTTATAAGTCCGTAGCTTTCCGTCATTGATTGCGGAGTGTCGGTACAAATTACCATGATGTTTTGCGACATTCCCGCCAATACCTTGGATGCATCCGATATTCCGGCACGCATATCCAAAATTACTTTATCATAGTTTTGAGCTATAATGCTCAAATCATCTCCCAATATTTGCAGTCTGCCGATTGACATCATGGACAAACCGGAGGAGCCGGAATTGGAAGTAATTATTGAAAAACGGCCTTTGTCATAGTCATAAACTATTTGATTGAGGCTACGATTGCCGAAAATTACCGCATTTAAATCATTGGCTTCATCAAGACCTAGCTGAACCTTAGTGTTGCTCAAACCACTGTCCCCGTCAAATAGCAATACTTTTTGCTTAAACATACTCAAGGCTTGCGATAAGTTAACGGCAAACCATGTCTTGCCGCAACCTCTGGTACCCGAAGTTAACGCAATCATGTTTTTACCTTTAACTACTTCGGCTTCTTCGGCTAAAACTGATGCTGGTTTGTTTGGTAACGGCATTTTTTATATCTGACCTACGGTTTTGATTTTGGCTTTGGGATGAATTTCGTTTTGCGACATTACCACACTGAGAGGTCTGAATCTTTCAACTATAGAACGAACAAACGGTCTGATATTAGGGCTGGTCAGTAAAACCGGTGACTCTCCTTTGGCGGCCAGATCTTCCATAACATTTCTGACTTTACTTATAAAGGCCTGCAATGTACTGGGAGACATGGCCAACTGTTTGTCATCGCCCTCGCCAACGATGGCTTGAGCAAAATTTTGCTCCCATTCAGCCGAAAGCGGAACCAATGGAATAACTCCGTATTCGTTAGCATAGGCATTGGATAGCTGACGAGATAATCTGGTACGAACATGCTCGGTTATCAGCATTAGGCTGTGGGTTGAGGTAACAGCTTCGGATATTCCTTCCAAAATAGTCGGCAAGTCGCGAATCGATACTCTTTCTTGCAACAGATTTTTGAGAATGCGTTGAACCGCTGCCAGACTAATCTTATTGGGAATAAGATCTTTAACCAATTTCTGGTGTTCCTTATCCATTTCATCAAGAAGCTTTTGCGTTTCGGCATATGATAACAACTCCGGCATATTTTCTTTAACCAACTCGGTAATATGCGTGGTGACAACCGTTGCCGGATCAACCACCGTATAGCCCCTAAACATGGCTTCTTCGCGGTATGACGGATCTACCCACATCGCCTTTAGGCCAAATGTCGGCTCAAAAGTATCTTCGCCGGGGAGATTTATCGGCTCGCCGCGGGGGTCCATTACCAAAAGCTGGGTAGGCCTGAGCTCTCCTTTACCGGATTTTACCTCTTTGATATATATGTTGTATTCGTTGGCGTCCAACTGCATATTATCTTGAATGCGAATCGACGGCATTACAAAACCTAATTCCATCGCCAAAGCTCGACGCAGAGCTTTAATCTGATCGGTCAGTTTCCGGTTGCTCTCATCATTTATCAGCGGCAACAAACCATAACCGATTTCCAATCTTATTAAATCTACCTTCAAAACATTGGATATCGGTTCATCAGCCATCTTGCTTATGGCCGACTGCTTTTGCTCTTGCTCCATAACCGCCTGAGCTTGGGCAAATTCTTCTTTTTGCTTCTTGTCTAAATAATAAGCCGTTCCTCCGGTTAAACCGGCCAAAACAAAAAACGGTATGGCCGGTGTTCCCGGTATCATCCCTAATGCAACCGCCAAAGCCGCACTCATTCCCAATGCCTTAGGATAATTTGCCAACTGCTCAAACAAAACTTTATCGGTTGATTCGGTCATACCGGCTTTTGATACCAGAATACCGGCGGCAACAGAAACTATTAATGCCGGAACCTGACTGACCAAGCCGTCACCGACAGTCAGTCTGGTATAGGTCTCGCCGGCCGAGGAAAAACTCATATCGTTTTGCACCATTCCGATGATGATACCGGCCACAATATTAATAAAAGTTATCAGCAAACCGGCTATGGCATCTCCGCGAACGAACTTTGATGCACCGTCCATCGAACCGTAGAACGAGCTTTCTTTGGATAAATCTTCTCTTCTTTTTTTAGCCTCTTCCTCATCTATCAGTCCGGATGACAAATCGGCATCAATCGCCATTTGTTTACCGGGCATGGCATCCAAGGCAAATCTTGCCGCAACTTCGGCTATACGACCGGAACCTTTGGTTATTACAATAAAGTTTACCAAAACCAAAATGGCAAATACTATTACGCCGATAACAAAGTTATTGCCCATGATAAAACCACCAAAAGCTTTAATTACTTCACCGGCGGCATCGGGACCTAAATAACCTTGTGATAAAATCAAACGCGTCGAGGCTAAGTTTAAGGCCAACCTATACATCGTCGTAATTAATAATACCAGCGGAAATGCACTAAACTCTATCGGCTTTTCAATAAATATCGCCATCATCAAAACTACACAGGACATGGTTATCGAAAGTGCCAAACAAATATCCAAAAGCCAAGTCGGCAACGGCATTATTAAAATAACCAACATCAAAATAATAGATACGGCAAAAAGCAGGTCTCCGCGTTTGGCCGAGCCTAAAAACATATCCTTAAACGAACCTCTGAGATTGTTTGCCTTTGCTTTTGCCATGTGTGCAAATTACCCCTGACTGGAAGGTATGTTAAAACCTTCTTCCTGATACTGTTTCAGTTTGTTACGCAAGGTGCGAATGGAAATTCCCAATATCGTGGCAGCCGTAGAGCGGTTCCACGAAGTACTTTCCATAGTATCCAAAATAAGTTTGCGTTCAACTTCGGCTACGGTTTTTCCGACCGGAGATATTACCTCTTTGGTATCTGATTTTTCTTTTATCGCATTTTGGTCTTGCAGCATAATCGAATTTTCATCGACTTCATCGCCACTTGCCAACAAAACCGCACGGTGCATGGTGTTTTCAAGCTCTCTGACATTGCCCGGCCATAAATAATTTAACAGTATTTCTTCGGCTTTTTGGGATAAATCCTTCATCGGCAATTCATTAAGCTCGGAGTACTTTTTAATAAAATGCTTGGCCAAAACTATTATGTCTCCGGGGCGATCTTTCAAATCTGGAATGTTTATATTGATAACATTCAAACGGTAATACAAATCCTGACGAAATGTTCCGTTGGCTACACACTCCTCCAAATTGCGGTTGGATGTTGCTATAATTCTGGTATTGACCTTAATCGGTGCTTTGCCTCCCAAACGGTCAATTTCTTTTTCTTGGATGGCTCGTAATAACTTGGCTTGCAATCCTATATTCATCTCAGATATTTCATCTAACAACAAAGTCCCTTCCGAGGCTTCTTCAAACTTACCGATACGGCGAGCCACGGCTCCGGTAAAAGCTCCCTTTTCATAGCCGAAAAGCTCAGATTCAAGCAAAGCTTCCGGTATGGCCGCACAGTTAACCGCAACAAATCTATTGCTGCTTCGCTTAGAATTGTCGTGAATAAACCTGGAAAATATTTCTTTTCCGGTTCCAGATGAACCGGTCAATAATACGCTGGCTTCCGAGGGGGCGATTTGTTTGGCTACCTTTAATATGGCTTCGGTTTTTTTATCACCATAGATAAGTGCATGGTTTTCTCTGGTCGCCGCGGCCAAAACCGCACCAATTAATTCGGGATCCGGAGGAAGCGGAATATATTCCTTGGCTCCCGCTTTTATTGCTTTAACTGCCAGAGAGGTATCATTGGCAACACCGCAGGCAACAACCAGAACATTTATACGCGATGTTTCAAGAGAGGATATTAACTTGTGGACATCTAAGGTGACATCTACCATCACCAACTCAACCGTCTTGCCGGAACGCAATATATCCAGTGCCTTTTCAACACTATCGGCCAAAGATACCTGTCCGCCCTTCGATACTGCTATTTTACTGGCGGCTCCGATTTGCCCGTTTAATGTTCCGACAATAAGGATTTCCATTATCTCTTATTCCTACTTATTGGGTGCTTTTACTATTTCGGTCATGGTGATACCAAGCTTATCATCAACAACAACTACTTCGCCTCTGGCTACCAAACTGTTGTTAACATATATATCTATTGCTTCTCCGACCTTTCTGTCCAGCTCTATTATGGCTCCTTTATTGAGCTTCATTAACTGGCTTACTTTCATACTGGTCTTGCCCAAAACGGCAGAAACTTTTACCGGTATGTTGTATACCGCCTCCAAATCAGAAGCCGATGATGGAATATCAAAATCTTCCATTCCGACATCTTTGCGTAAAATCGGTTCTTCATCAAGAACTCGAGATTCACTCATTTCATCTAATTCTAAATTCTTATTCTCCATTTTCCCTCTCTTGTGTACTGTCCGTAATCATCTGCTCTACTTTGTCCAAACTTTTTTCAATGTTGCGTTCGACCCCGCCGTTTTTCCATTCAACTCTGCAATCCGAAAGCCCCAAACTGTTGTCTTTATGAACCGATATCTTGCCTTCAAAATCGTTCTGTTCCGCAAGCCGTCCGATACTGTCGGCAACGAGGCTTATAACCTCGGGATTGAATGAAAAAGATAAACTTTCCTGTGCCGCAAAGTTGGCAAAATTCTGTGCCAAAAAATTTTTAACCTCCGCTTCGGCTCTGTCTTTTTCCATGGTCGGCAGCAGCTTACGAACCAAGTCAACCGCAAACTCTATCGTCGATACCTCTTGTCGAGCAGTCTTTTCTTCCAGCTCGGCAAATATTGTCATCAGTTGGCTCTTTACGCCTTCCAGCAAAACATTATGCCGGTTCTGCTCAGCTTCTGCGGCTTCTTGCTTGCCTTTTTCATAGCCTGTTGCTTCTGCCGCTTTTACCGCCTCATTAAACTCACTTTCGGTATACATATGTTCAACCGGTTTTGCTTCTGCCTCAACTATGCTGTCCTCAAGCAGTACCGCATCGGAGCCAGTAGGCTCATCCTCAGCAACCTCGGCGGCTTCAATCTCGGCGGGAACTTCCTCTTCCACGACCGGAATATCTTCTTCCGCCTTCTTGGAAGTGGTGATGACAAAATTGTCAAACATATATTTTTGATATTCCGCCACTTATTAAAATTCCTTATTAATATACCAACTCGTCGCTGTCTTTGCCTTCAGAAACAATAATTTCGCCGCTGTTGGCCAAATCTTTGGCCGCGGAAACAATATATTGCTGTGCTTCTTCGACATCTCGCATCCTAACCGGACCCATGGCATCCATATCTTCTTTGATAATTTTACCGGCACGGGTCGACATATTGTTAAAGAACAACTCTTTAACCGTTTCCGAAGCTCCTTTAAGAGCGATTGCCAATTTATCTTTGTCTATGTTACGCAACAATACCTGAATACCTTGAGAATCAATTCTGACCAAATCTTCAAAGGTAAACATCAATGATTTGACTCTCTCGGCACTTTCGCGGTTTCTCTCCTCAAGAGCATCCATAAATCTACTTTCGGTGTTGCGGTCAAGTGAATTGAATATATCGGCTATCAGCTCGTGAGCATCCCGACGCGTCGATTTTGACAAGTTACTCATAAACTCTTTACGCAATGTCTTTTCCAGACTATCCAAAACTTCTTTTTGCACCGAATCCATCCTCAACATACGCATGACGATTTCCATGGCAAAATTTTCCGGAAATAAGGCTATAACCTTGGCCGCGTGTTCGGCCTTAATCTTGGATAAAATTACGGCAATGGTCTGCGGATATTCGTTCTTGAGGTAGTTGGCCAGAACATGCTCATTTACATTACCTAATTTGTCCCACATCGTACGACCGGCCGGACCTCTGATCTCTTCCATAATAATGGAAACTCTGTCCTTATCCAAAGCCTTGGCCAATAATCTTTCGGTACTCTCGTAAGAACCGACAAGACTGCCGGTACTGGTTATCTTGTCATTAAATTCATTTATCAGCTGTTCAACAACATTGGAATTTATCTTACCTAATGAGGCCATAATAACCGAAAGCTCTTTTATTTCTTCGTCGTCCATCATCGAAAACAAAGATGCCGAACGTTCTTCATCAAGAGCCAACATCAGTATGGCCGCTTTTTGCTGGCCGGAAAGTATATTGTAATCGTCTATAACATTTTGCTTCATAATATATCTTCCTTAACCTTCATTATTGTACAACCATGAACGAATAACATTGACCGTGGCATCCGGATTTTTCTCTACCGTATTGTTCAGTTTCTTAATCAGCGACACTTTTACTCTGCCGTCAACTTTGTTAATGTTAACCAGTTCTTCGGCGGTCTCGTCAACATTATCATTTAAGAAGTTGGATAACAGCAGATTATCATCTTCTTCCGA
The DNA here is from genome assembly GCA_949292335.1 of uncultured Pseudomonadota bacterium. GTDB lineage: Bacteria > Pseudomonadota > Alphaproteobacteria > RF32 > CAG-239 > CAZU01. The sequence continues at coordinate 9,434 of CASEYY010000044.1, read as the reverse complement.
GGATAATAATTTGTCGGCAGCATTGGCTCCGGAGGCATCAAATGCATTGTTTATAAGCGGGCGAATTACCAAAACTATTACCAGAATGGCTATAATCGATATACCCAAACCTTCGGCCATTTTCATAAGCTCTGCCTTGCTAAAGCCAAAATACAGAGTCTCTTTGGGCTGTAATGGGTCCGCCCCTGCTGTTGCAAATCTTAAATTCTCAACCTCGACCATATCTCCGCGATTGGCATCATAACCAACGGCTGATTTAACCAAATTGGTTATCTGCTCCATTTCATCTTCGGTGCGGGGACGATATACTATGTTGCCGTCTTTGTCTTTTTCATAAACTCCGTCTACCAAAACAGCTGCCGTCAATCTCTTGATGATGCCGGTATTTTTTACCTTGTTACGAACAATCTTTGATATTTCATAATTAATGGTTTCTTCGGTTTTGGAATTAGTATCATAAACCCCGCCGGTAACTGATGCTTCATCACCGTTGGGGATGTTTTGAGCCACCGTAACCGGTTGCGAGGCTTGTGTCGATGTTCCTTGCTCTGATATGGTGGCCTGAGATCTGATAACCTGGCTGTCCGGATCGTAAATCTCTTCATTGGTGACGACTTCATCAAAGTCCATCTCTATATTAACTTGAGCTTGTGCCTTACCTGAGCCTAAACTCTTCTCCAAAAGTTGCTGCACTTTTTGTGCAATCTTGCGTTCTTGTTCAAGCCGCAAAGCCTCATTGGTCGTATTTTTGACGACCTCGCTTTGCTCTTCACTATATTCGGTAAGTAAATTGCCGTTAGAATCGACTATCGAAACATTCTTTACATCAAGCTTTGGTACGGCTGCCGCTACCAATTTTTGAATCGATTGGATATTTTGCGGACTTAAAGTTCCGTTTTTGGTCTTGATAACAACCGAGGCCGTCGGCGTTTGCTCCTCTCTTGAGAACATTTCTCTTTTGGGCATAACCAAATGTACTCTGGCCGAGCGAATATTGTCTACCGAACGAATGGTTCTGGCAAGCTCTCCCTCCAACGCTCGCAATAAATTAACATTTTGCACAAAGTTCGTAGAGCCTAAGGCATCGGTATTGTCAAAAACTTCATATCCGACATTGGAACCTTTGGAAGCAAGAGCCAAATCCGCCGTTTCTATTCTCATCCGGTTCACATACTCAACCGGAACCATAACTTCGGTTCCGTTCTTGGTCAGTTTATATTTTATATTGGAGCTTTCCAACTTGGAGACTATCTGCTTGGCATCTTCCAAATCCAAATCTGTGTACAAAACTCCGTATTCACTGCTGTTCATTTGGACGGCAAGATATATGAAAAAGCTGATTAAAAATACGAGAATCGCACCTATAGAGGCCATCTTGGCCGGCGACATATTCTTGATAGTCTGCAATATGTTATTCATAGATTCCCCAATCTATTTATATATATAAACAATCTAATTCGCACGGTAAACCTTTGCGAATCTTTCCCCTTTATTTATCCTTAACTTAAAATTCCCGTTTAGTTAACTATTTATTTAAGATATTAACAGCCCAAAAAAATAAGGGGCCCAAGACCCCTTATTTTCAAGTTTTAGGATGTTTTTGGTTTTATATAAGATTGGTAAGCTCTTGGAGCATCTCATCTGAGGTGGTAATAATCTTACCGGCCGCAGAATATGCCCTTTGGACTACAATCATATTGGAAAACTCAGTAGCCAAATCTACCGTTGAGCTTTCAAGTGAGCTTGAGGCTATCTCTCCGGCTCCCCCGGTGGTGGCTCTGGTCAACAGCGGATTACCTGATTCGGTGGTGGCAATCCAAACATTGTTATTCAATGCTTCCATTCCGTTGGCATTGGTGAACATTGCCAAAGGAATAATTGATATCGGCTTGGTTTCACCGTTTGAGAATACTGCGGTTACAACACCGTCTTCACTTACAGTAACACCGGAATAGCTACCGAAAGTGGCACCGTCCTGGTTTATGTAACTGGTGGTAAAGCTTCCGGACAAGCAGGTTAAACCTGAGGAAACATTGGCACTGCCCATATTAATCGAAATTCTTGTGCCGTCGCCCAATTTGGTGTTGCCGGTCATATCTTGTGCACCGTTGGCCCAATATATTTCCATTTCCTCAACATTTATGGTTTTTGGGGTTCCGTCAGAATTAAACATGACTGCCGGAATTTGAGCTCCCAATTGATCTACGCCATCATAGTCAAATTGATTGGTAACAGGTGTTGTATCGGTCAAATTATTCACTAAACCTCCACTAATATATGTTCCGGTACTGCCGGCAACATTATTGTCTACAACTATGTTTTCTCCGGTTGATGACGGGATAATCTGCAAAGTCTTGCCGCTGGCAACAAACCTTTCCGGCTCTGCAACACCTGAACTTTGCATTGTGCTGACCAAATTTTTAACATCCTGAACCACATCTCCGGTATAGCCGACATAGAAAGTATCATCAGTATTGGTTCCTGTACCAAAAACAAAATTAATTCTGTTAATGGTTATGGTTTCATTTTCATTGATGGTCGTAAAATCAATATAGGCACAGTTTTTAATAGTGTTATCTATCGCCTGCAAGGTAAATGTGCCGCTCGGCAAACCGGATGACTGATCAATGTTGGCCGATGATTGAACACAAGCTAATGTTCCGCTGCAGTCAAAATTCAGAGCATCGCCGGTTACCGATTGCTGAACTTTTATCAAGTTGCCTTCGACGCTAAAACGTCCGGCATCACGAATATTGTTGGTGATAGCGGTTAAAAACGTATTCAAGACGTCGGTAACCGAGTTGGCTGTTGACATATCAACTGCAACATTTCCGCCAGTGGCTTCATTGCCATCGGTAAATTCAAATGTAACGCCGTTAATCGAAATGGTTGATCCAACAGACGGAACTTCGGTAAATTCCATCTGGGCAATGGATGAATATACCAAGCCTTCGTTGGTATAAAGATTGATTGCCGCAGCTCCCGAGGGAATAGTGGTTGATACACCCCAAGCATTGGCTGCCGTCTTGGTGTAATTGAGACTGATGTTGCTAGCATTACCCAAGCTGTCGTAAATCAATGTCGAAACCGAATGCGTATCCCCGATTGACGACCCTGATGGCAAGTTGGCACCAAATGCAATTTGAGTGGTTGGCGTTGCTGTACCGCCGATATTTGATAAATTGATGCCTTGCATATTGTTGGCATCAACAATATTGTCGTTGAGATAGACCGTTTCACCATTGGCATTTTTATATGCTTTCATGTAAATAATGCCGTTAATATTGACGGTTGTGGCCTCCGCAGTACCGTCCCAAGGCATCAGCGACCAGCCCTGAACATAGTAACCGCCGGTATTTTTTAGGTATCCGGTTTCGTCAACCGTGAAATCGCCGGCACGAGTATAGGCCCAAGTGCCGCTACCGTCATATGCCGAGTTGACAACAAAGTAACCGCTGCCGGATATTGCCAAAGAAGTGGTTGATGATACCGACGACAGCAAACCTTGGGCGTCAATACTCTGAGTGGCATGCGGCTGCACACCGCCAGAAGAATATTTATTGGACGACACCTGTTTGGTTACCAGGGTTGAAAACGATACATTGTTATTTTTATAGCCGATTGTATTCATGTTGGCGATATTATCTGCCACCGCACCCATTGCACTGGACTGTGCACTGAGCCCCGAAATACCGGCTTGTAATGCTCCTAAAACACTCATTGTTCTTCTCCTAAAACTTTTTTATTTAAACTAATTGTGATAATACTTCTTCCGGAGTTTCCGTTTCTCCAGAGCTTCCGCCGTCTTCTTTCTTGATACTGTCAATCAGATTATTCCAGTAATTCTCATCTCTGATGGTCAGGATATAATCTAAAGTTGCGGTCACGGAATCTGCCAAACCTACATAAATACCGCTCTCATCACTGGCAACACCGGTAACCCTGCCAAATATGGTCGTGGTGACACTGGCTGCCGTTTCTCCGGAATTTACTTTGGTATCTACAACAATCTGATAAACCCCGTCAGGCATTTGCTCGCCGGCAGAATTCTTACCATCCCATACAAAATCATGGGCTCCGGCCGAGGTCTCTCCTTTTTGGGTGTAGACGACTTTACCGTCGCTATTTTTAACCGTTATCGTGCATTCCTGTACATTCTTGCTCAATGTATAAGTTGCCTTACCGACACCACCGTCCAACGGCATCATATCTCCCAATGCCTGCACGGTTTTACCGACATACGAGGCGGCCTGCACCCCAAGGTTGTATATTGATAAATTCAAAAGATTATCCAGTTTCTTATTGGTTTGAATGGCTTGTTCCACATTGGAATACTGAACCAACTGACTGGTATATTCCGAAGCATCCATCGGATCTAAGGGATCTTGATATTGCAACTGAGTGGTTAACATGGTCAAAAAAGTGTTCATATCAGCCGATAAAGTTTGGCTGGAACTTTGGGTGGTTGAACTTGTGTTAACCGAGCTTATGATTGAACTTAAATCTGTCATAGCTTGTCCTCCTTATTTACTAAACCCTGATATTAAGACCACGCGACGGGTCATATACAAGGTTATCGTTACCGGCAAGAGTTTCGGCTTCCTGCTCTAGGCTTTCACCGATATATTTCAACAGACCGGAATCATCTTTCTGCTCTCCTCCGGCTTGGTTTTCTTTCTGGAAACTAAAATTAAAGCTCCTGCTGTCGGTGTCATATCCGGCGTCCTGAAAAGCTCTTTCCAGACCGGAAACATCCTTTTGCAACATATCCATGGTTTCGGGACGGCTGGAAATAATATCGGCATGAAGCTTGCCGTCTTTGGCAATGTGCATTTTGATTTGTATTTTGCCCAAATCTTCGGGTTTGAGCTGAATATCAATGGTATCAACGCCCTTAATTGCCGACTTGGTAATATTTACCTTTATCTGCTCCACAACTTCTTTAGCCACACCCTTAAAACCGTCGCGTTGTGTTGTTTCATTCAATCTGGCAAAATTTTCGTTCCTTTGAATGTTGGAAGTTTCAAAAACAATCTCCTTGCCCGAAACAGCTAAAGTATTGCCGTTAATCGGTGTTGAGACATTGTCTTTGGCAACGGCCGTTTCTGCCGACACAAAATTTCTAAAAGCCTGCGGATTTACGATTTGCTCTTGTTGAGGTTTAATCTCAACATTGCTTTTGAGCGAAGTCTCGGGAGCAAGCTCAATATCTGCTTCCGGCATATCGGCGACCGTGTCTACTTCTTGAAACAATGAATCTATGGCAAAACGATTTTGCAACACATCTTTTTCTATCGGAGCGGCAATTTTTTCCTCCGCAACCGAAACTTCGATTTTAAGCTTATCAGAAGAGCCAATCTTTTTATCAATATATTGAGCCTGTTCGGCGATCAGTAACTCTTCTTGAGTTTGCGGCAACTCTATATCGGCAGCCACTTCCGCCGTGTCCGCCATTTTGATATTTTGTTGCGGCAAATCATCAACAACCGCGGCGACAACATCATCGGCAACAACTTCGGACCTGACATTAACCATTCCGGCAAAAATTTGTTGCAAATCACCCTCTTGGACAGCCGATGCCGCTACTGCAATCGGGGCTGCTTCTTGCGACGGCATTTCTTCTGCCACAACCTGATTATCTTCGACCTCGGTTGCGGTAACAGTATCTTCTGCTTCAACTTGCTGCGGCTGTTCCTGCTTGTCTGCCGGAGCCGTATTTTCCTGCGGCACTTTGTCTTCTTTTATATTATCCTTAACTTTTTTGTCTTTGGTTTTCACCGGCTCTTCTTTTTTGTCGGAAACCGGTTCTTTTTCTACCTTTTTATTTTCATTTTTTACCGAAAAATCTTCTTTTTCTTTAACCTTGACTTCCGGTTTGGAAAAATCTTCCCTCCTAAAAGACAGCTCTGACTTATCGGCCGGCTTTTGCGAAGCCGAAATATCGGGTTTCAGCATATCGGCAAAACCGTTATCAAGACCGTCAACTACGGCAGCGGTATTAAATCTTACCGACATCAGTTGTTGTAATAAGCTGTTTTTATCTTGTATTTCCATAATGCAATCCTTTGGTCGCAAAGTTAAATCTGCATTGATATATGCAAAATGCGTGCCAAAAACATAAATTACATTAAAAATATTAGTGTTTTGTCCCGATAAATTACATTATTCATCATTTTTGTTGTATTTAACGGATAAAATGCTATCCTCGGAAAAGAATTAAGAATTTATGTTTGCAACCGCAAGTGAGAAAACTATGACAAATCAAATTGATACTAAAATTATCGGCAAACTCGCCGATGTCTTGAACAAAAATTCTTTGAGCGAAATCGAATATGAAGACGAAAATTGCCGCATCAAAATAAAAGGAGCCCTCTGTGCCGCTCCCATACCGGCGGTTCATCCTTATGTACAAGCTCCCGTCGCCGCTCCAGCTCAGGTTGCCGCCGAAGCTACTACAAAAAACGACGAATTTGCCATCGATGATTATGCCAAAAACCCCGGTAGCGTTAAATCGCCTATCGTCGGCGTGGTCTATCTCTCTCCCGACCCCACCAAGCCTGATTATGTTAATGTCGGAGACAGTGTTAAAGAAGGTGATATCGTCTGCCTTATTGAGGCTATGAAAACTTTTAATCCGGTTAAAGCTCACCGCTCCGGTACGGTTACCAAAATTTTGCTTGAATCCGGCGATCCGGTAGAATACGGCGAATCTATCATGGTTATTGAATAAAAGAGGTCTTTAATGTTTGAAAAAGTTCTGATTGCTAACCGCGGCGAAGTTGCTTTGCGTATCCATCGTGCCTGCAGAGAAATGGGAATTAAAACCGTGGCCGTTCATTCCGATGTCGACGCCAATGCCATGCATGTCAGGTTGGCCGATGAAGCCGTATGTATCGGTCCGGCTAAATCAACCGAGTCTTATCTTAACAAATCGGCAATAATCTCGGCTGCCATCATCACCGGTGCCGACGCTATCCACCCCGGGTACGGATTCCTCTCCGAAAATGCCGATTTTGCCGAAATGGTTGAGGAACACGGAATTACATTTATCGGTCCGAAACCCGAGCAAATCAGAACCATGGGAGATAAGCTAAAAGCTCGCGAGACCGCAATAGCTTCGGGATTACCGATAATCCCCGGCTCTCCGGCTTTGCCCGATGTGGAAACCGCAAAACAGTGGGCCAATAAAATCGGATACCCAATAATCATTAAGGCAAAAGCCGGCGGCGGCGGTAAAGGTATGAAAGTGGCCTTTAACGATGAAGAAATCGAAACCGCTTATACCATGGCTCGGGCCGAGGCTAAAGCTTCTTTTACAAGCGATGAAGTATATTTGGAAAAATACTTGCAAAAACCTCACCATATCGAAATTCAAGTGCTGGCCGATAATTACGGAAATGTCGTCCATTTGGGCGAAAGAGATTGCTCAATCCAACGCAAAAATCAAAAAGTAATTGAGGAAACTCCTTCTCCGGCTCTAAATCAACAACAAAGAGACGAAATCGGCGAAATTGCCCGTTCGGCAATGGAAAAAATCGGTTACTCCAACGCCGGAACTCTGGAATTTCTGTATGAAGACGGCAAATTCTATTTTTTGGAAATGAATACCAGATTGCAAGTGGAACACCCGATTACCGAAGCTTTAACCGGAATTGATATCGTCAGAGAACAGCTCCGTGTGGCCGCCGGTGCTCAGCTCGGCTACACCCAAAAAGATATTACTTTCTCGGGACATGCCATAGAATGTCGAATTAATGCCGAAGACCCCGAAACCTTTGCTCCGAACCCCGGAAAAATTACCGAATGGCACGCTCCGGGCGGACTGGGTGTCAGAGTCGATTCCGAAATTTATTCCGGATATAAAATCCCGCCGTTTTATGACAGTATGATTGCCAAACTTATCGTTAGCGGCAAAACCAGAAATGCGGCCTTAATGCGTTTGCACCGCGCTTTGGAAGAATTTGTCATTGACGGTATCAAAACCACCATTCCTTTACACCAGAAAATAATCACCAATCCCGAATATATCGACGGATTGTATAATATTCACTGGTTGGAACATTTGCTCGAAAACAAGGATTAAAGCTTAAAAAAAGCTCCGAATATCTTCGCCAAAAGTTTGCCTGATGTATTGGGTCAACTTTGAGGGCTTGCTCTGATAGTTCTCGGCTCGTAGCTGGGCTTGCAAAATGTCGTTAATCTTCATTTTTGATTCAACCATTTGCCGCTTGGCCGGAGCTTCTCTTACTCCTCTAACCGCAGATAAGTTGTATAAAACATGGGCATATTCTATGTCCTTATTGTATTTGTCTCCGGCATATAGTATGTCTGCCAACTTCATCATGGCGTCGGTGTTGCCTTGGTTTACCGCTTCTTGCAGGTATTTCACCCCGTTGTTGTAGTTTTGCGGAAAACCTCGACCGTTTATATAAATATCGGCCATAACAACTTGGGCTTCTTCTATTCCGGCATCGGCCGCCACCTTGATTAACGGGGCCGCTTTTACATAATTTTGCGGACGCAATTTGCCGGTATAATAAGCGTAACCGGTCATAAATTTGGCGGTCGGATTATCGGTTGATGAGGCATTTTCAAAATATTGTATAGCCTTTTCTTTATCTTGCTTTACGCCGTTGCCGCTTATCAATATAAATCCGGCATTTACCGCTGCTTCCGAATTTCCTAAATCTGCTGCTTTGGAAAACAAAACCAGTGCTTTGGCGGTATTTCTCTTAACTCCGATACCGTTATAATATAAACTTCCTAAGTTATTAAGACCGGCAGGATCGTTTTGCAATGCCGCTTTACCGTAATAATCAAAAGCTTTTTCATAATCTACTTTAAGACCATTTTCGCCATAAAGATACGAATATCCCAAAAACAACTGGGCTTTAACATCGCCGCGATCAGCCAACTTTATGGTATCTTGAACATTTGAAGGTAAATCTTTATCACTTGATGAGGGAATGTCTTTGTCGGGAAGGCTAAATTTTAAGAATGAAAACAACCCGTCGCTTTCCGGTGAAGTAGCGTCTGAAGCTTCGCTTGCCGCTGTTATGCCGCTATCTTCAAATAGCGAAACAACACCCTCTTCTCCTGCTTGAACGCTAAGAGATATTATACTGACGGCCGATATCAACGAGATGATTTTTGCTGTTTGCATTACCTTGCTCCGTTTATGTATTCTTAGATTAGTTTGTGATTATAATTTAATAAAGTTAATTTTTAAATAAAAAACGGGAGTGAAAATCCACTCCCGCATATATTCTCAAGTATAAGATTGTTATTAGAACAAGCTCAATACTGACTGGGCTGATTGCGAAGCCAAAGACAACGAATTAATAGCCAACTGCTGTCTGGTCTGCAAAGCCAAGTAGTTTGCCGACTCTTCGTTCATATCGGCCAATACCAAGTTATCGGAACCGGTTTCTAAT
>CASEYY010000043.1 GCA_949292335.1 uncultured Pseudomonadota bacterium | reverse complement strand
TTCACTCACTACTGCCGAGGCTTGTTCCAAGAATTCCGCTCCCGAGGTTAGGCCTTGGGTGGCTGCTTCGATGGTTTGGATACCTTGCCCCATCGCGTCAAGCAATGCCGTCAAATCCGCCGCCCGATTAGACAGAGAGCGCGCTTGGTAATAGGCGGACGCATTATCTATCGCCGAGTTCACTTTCTTGCCGGTCGCTAATATTAACTGGGTCTTATCCATTTGTTTGGAGATGTTTCTCAAACTCAGCAAATTGCTTCGCATTGAGGCATTTAAGGTGATGTTATTATTCATCTCTCACCTCCCGCCCACCGGCGATAAACCATATCTTTTTTGCTAAGTCGATTTATACATACTACAGACGCAACAAAACTCTCCGCCACACGGCAGAAAGCCCGAAATTCCTCACTAAAGAGGCTATGTTTAAGTACTTTACTCAACATCCTTGTTGCGTCCTTAAATCTTGGTTTTCTTAAGAAAAATCCGCACGGACAGCTTCTCCGTACGGATTTTATTTTACCACATTTTTTCTTAAAAAGAAATTAATTTTTATCCCATTTTAACCATTAAATCTTTCGGTATTCTTACCGGCTTTTTAGTCACCAGCGATAAATGTGCCGCCTTAACATCAATGCTTACCAACAATTCGTTATTTCTGGTAATTTCTTGGTGCATGATTACCGTTACCCCTCCCAAGTTAGTTATTTTGCAACTAACCAACAATTCATCATCAAGTACCGCAGGTTTCAAATAATCTACTTCGCAATGTCTTACTACCCAACCGGTTTTTTCTTCTTGTTGCAAATCTTCTTGCTGTTTGGCTCCCAAATAACGCAAATATTCCGATCTTGCCCGCTCGGCAAATTTCAGATAATTGGCATAATATACTATTCCGCCGGCATCGGTATCTTCATAATACACTCTTACCGGAAACAAAAAAACTCCGTCCACTAATTCGCCGGCAGCCGGCATAAGCGGTTTTACTATCATATCTCTAACCTTCCAACAAATCTAACTGCGGTGAATATTTTTCTTTTTTCATTTTAGGCACGCCCAAATATTGGCATCCCAAATCCGAAATTACTCTGCCGCGAGGCGTTCTTTGCAAGAAACCAAGTTTTAGCAAAAACGGTTCAATAACTTCTTCTATGGTATCTCTTTCCTCAGACAATGCCGCCGCCAGAGTATCAGCCCCTACCGGCCCGCCGCCGTAATTTTGCAAAATGCAATTCAAATAACGACGGTCAAAAGCATCCAAGCCATAATCATCAACATCAAGCCGCTTCAATGCATTATCGGCAATTTTATTGTCAATTTCTTTGGCTCCGCAAACTGCTCCGAAATCTCGCACTCTTCTAAGCAAGCGACCGGCTACCCGCGGGGTTCCTCTGGATCTTTTGGCAATTTCCAAAGCACCTATGTCCGAAAGCGGCATATTCAAAAGCCTTGCTCCGCGTAATACGATTTTTTGCAAATCTTCCGGCGAATAAAAATCCAGTCGCAACGGAATTCCGAACCTTTCCCGCAAAGGCGTCGACAACATTCCCGAACGCGTTGTCGCCCCCACCAAAGTAAAAGGTTGCAAGTCGATTCTCACCGAACGAGCCGAAGGCCCTTCCCCGATAATCAAATCAAGTTGAAAATCTTCCATCGCCGAATACAGAACTTCTTCAATCGCCGGATTGAGTCTGTGTATTTCGTCAATAAACAACACATCATTGCGTTCCAGATTGGTCAAAATTGCCGCCAAATCGCCGGACTTTGAAATCATCGGAGCCGAGGTGGCTCTAAATCCAACCCCCAACTCTTTGGCAATAATTGAAGCCAAAGTTGTTTTACCCAACCCCGGAGGCCCGAACAACAAAACATGATCCAAAGCTTCTCCGCGTTCTCTGGCCGCGTCAATAAATACTTTCAAATTTTCGCAAGTCGCCCTCTGCCCCACAAAATCGCTCAGCGAATTGGGTCGCAAACTCACCGGATTGGCATTATTTTGCTCATCTTCGGTTTGTTTTTTTGGGCTCACAATTCTTTCGTCAATCATTTTATTTTAGTTCCTTGCCGCAAATTCCTTTAGTGCCAGCCTGATAAGTTCGCTCATATCGGCATCCGGAGCTTTAATCAAAGCCTGATTAACCGCCTTATAGGCCTCCAATCTTTGATACCCCAGATTAACCAGAGCCGAAATTGCATCTTCAATCTTGGTCGGATCATCGTCACGAGCCGCCAAATTATCTTCATAAGCTTCCGTCTCTTCTGTTGCCTTTAGTCCGTTATCGCCTAATGCCATATTAATATCCTTTGCTACTTCAACGATTGGTACGGTTACGATTTTATTTTTAAGTTCGGTCACAATACGAGCCGCCAGCTTTGGTCCCACCCCGTTGGCTCTGGTAAAAGAGTTTTGGTCTTGTGCGGTAATGGCTTGCGAAAGTTGCATCGGGGTTAAAGCCGACAATATGCTCAAACAAACCTTGGCTCCCACTCCCTGTACTTTGGTTAAAGTGATAAACCATTCTTTTTCCAATGCATCGGCAAAACCAAACAAAGTAATGCTGTCTTCTCTGACCACGGTTTCAATCAACAACGCCGCCGGAGATTTCAGAGTAAGTCTGCTCAAGGTTTTTGCCGAAGCAAACACCAAATATCCCACTCCGTTAACATCAATAATGCAGTAATCTTCGCCTATTGTATCAATTATCCCTTTTAATTTTGCAATCATCTTACTTATCCGCCGTTTTTGTTTTTAAATTATACAATAAAGCACTTGCTTTCAAGCTTATTTTTGCACTTGCGGACAATAATAAATTGATATTATTTTATTCCACCGGCCAAAAACTTATGCAAAAACTCCAACCAGTCTTGAGCATCATTTTCGGCAAAAAAACCTTCCAAAAACTCAACCATTCTGTTATGCCGCACCAAGGCTTCTTTTTTGCCGGTTTCGGTCAACATCAAATCTTTGAGCAACAAAGTTTTTTCAAAAAAATGATTAATACAGTTATCGGCTTTACGCCCTTTTCTTTTATATTCCTCGGCCGACAAATTGAGTTCCGGCCAAATATCCTTGTCAAAAATTTTAATTCCGTATTTTTGTTCTCTGAAAAATGCATAATTTAGGGTTCGCACAATACCGTTCACCCCGAGAGCATCAAGCATATCGGCATCGGATACGATTTTTCCTTCCAAATTTTTTGGTCTTACTCCGGCCAATAATTTAGAATATCCCATATTAGATATTATATCGCAAACCGCATTTTGCACATCAATAACCACATCACAATCTGCCATTATGCGTTTGGCATTGATTAAATTATCAGCAGCCTCTTGTCCGAATATCTTATAGTCATCGACATCATGCAACAACGCACTCAACGCAACAACTTCTTTATCCCCGCCTTCTTGCTCGGCAATTTTTTCGGCCATTTTTCGTACTCGGCACGCATGGTCGAATCCATGTCCGGAGCAATCACGCAATAAAAACTCTTCCACCTTTAAGGCAACTTTATCGGCTAAACTCATTTATATTTTATCCCATAAGCCCCGCGATATTGAAAATGACACAACGCAATCGCCAAGGCATCGGAGGCATCATTATTTTTCGGCTTACAACCGGGAAGCAAAACCTTCACCATGGTTTCGACCTGATTTTTCTCAGCCTTACCCACTCCGACCACGGCTTTTTTAACTTTATTCGGTTCATACTCGGTAACGTTTATGCCATACAATGCCGGAGCCATTATTACCACTCCTCTGGCCATACCGAGCTTAATGGTTGAGGTTGGATTAGAGTTCAAAAACACTTGCTCGATCGCCGCCTCATCAGGATGATAAGTTTCTATTACCTCACTCAAGGTTTTGTTTATCATTGCCAATCTTTCGGCAATCGGGGCTTTGGTATCGGTAGCAATAAAACCATCAGCCACATATCTGACCTTATTATTTTCTACTTCGATTACACCCCATCCGGTTGATGACAAGCTGGGATCCAAACCTAAAATTCGCATATTGTACCCTCGCATAACAAAAAAAATCTCCGCTTATTATAAAGCGGAGATTTTAATTTACAAGCCATCAGGCAAACTATTCACCTTCCAAAGCTTTCAAAACTTCGGCAGAAAATTCGGCATTGTGATAAACTTTTTGGACATCGTCATCATCTTCCAAAGCCTCAACAAAATCCAAGAATTTCTGAGCAGTTTCCAAATCGGTAACATCGGTCTTTACCATTGGTTTCCAATCCAAACGCGAAGCCGAAGGAGTACCGTACTTTGCCTCCAAAGCTTCGGTAACTGCGTTCAAATCATCGGGCAAGGTCTCAATATCGTGATGTTCTTCATCGCTTGTCACATCATTAGCACCGGCTTCCAAAGCGGCTTCAAACATGGCATCAGCCTCGGCAGTTGCCAACGGATATTGAATAAAGCCGATTCTCTCAAAGTTAAAAGTAACCGAACCGCTCTCACCCATAGCTCCGCCGCGTTTTCCAAAAATGGTTCGGACATTACCAGCCGTACGATTTTTATTGTCGGTCAAGCATTCGACGATAACGGCAACTTTTCCGGGACCAAAACCTTCATAACGAGTTGCGGTGTAATCATCCCCTCCGGCGACCTGTGTTGCTTTGGCAATAGCTCTTTCAATATTATCTTTCGGCATACTCTCGGCTCTGGCGGCAGCAATCGCCAAACGCAAACGCGGATTTTTATCAGGATCTGGCATACCGGACTTGGCGGCAATGGTAATATCTCTGGCCAATTTAGCAAAAACTTTGGCTTTTTTAGCATCTTGAGCACCTTTACGGTACATAATATTCTTAAACTGGGAATGTCCTGACATTTGTAAAAACTCCTTACAATTTTAAATTTTATCAAAAATTTTTAAGGTCTTATACAACAATGCCTTCGCTTGTGCAAGATTTTTTTTACACGGCTGGACTACATCTCTATTAAATTTTTAAATTCATTACGATTGACTTTATCCGACAAAGCAATTCCGTTGGGATATTTGGGTGAAAATAAAATATAGAGCGGCAAAGATTTTTTCATAAATATCTTCTGTAATTCTTTTGCCAGCGGACTGTCTTCTGCAATATTGTACTCTCTAACCTGACTTTTTTGCATTTTTCCTCTTACATCATCGTCATCAAAAACCATCAAGTCGTTATATATACAGACTACACACCAATCACTGTCTATTTTTACCAACACTTTATTTTTAAGTCTGACCTCATTTTCTATGTTTAACATTGTTGCCGACATTTTCTCCGGTGAAGATACGGAATTTGAGAGTTTGTATGATGCCGCAAAGGTGTAAAAAACAACAAATCCGACCAAAACCGCAACAAAAATCTTTGCCTTCTTTATAATCCGGAATGATCTTTCGCTACTACAAGATTTTCTGATTTCTTGTTTAAATATCTTATAAGCAACCAATACGACCCAAACGGTAACCAAATAGCCAAACCATGTTGTTTTCACACCACAATTAAGCACCCGCCCCAAGATCACCACCGCCAATATAATATTCACGATAAGCACGGCAACGGCGGTATTTTTGAACATTCCGTGCCATTTATCAGGATCCGCAAACCAACTTCCGATTTTTTCATATTTAGCCACCGCCGCATATGGTAAAGCTGCACATACTCCCAGCAAAGCCAAAGCAACCGGCATTAGCCACGGTCTTTGATTTAGTTCATATATAATATTTTCCATATAAGGCGGGGTATAAAACAAAGCCAAAATTGCCAACAGGACGCCCCCGCAAACAGCAGTCAATTTTTTATATTTTTGCAGCAATGGCCGAACATCAAACAGATTCCACAACTGTAGCAAAATAAAAAATTCGCCCCAGATAATTGCGGAGAGATAATAAGGATTATTATATTGGTTTCCCCACTCAAAATTATATCCATTCAATTTCAAAAAGCTCAATATTAGTATAACGACGGCAAAAAAAGCCAGAATTCCCCAAGCGGTAAAACCAAAGTCGTATTTTATGTTTTTTGTCCCGCCGAATTCCGACAAATTCATCATTTTTCCAGCTGTTACAGGCAACGCCCCCGGCATTATACACAAGCTCAAGCCGCACAAAACCACCATCAAAAGCAGATTACCTACATTGCCGACATATAACACTTCACCTCCGCCGGCGATGATATTTTTTTCGGTGATACACTGATTAATTCCGCTGTCACCGACCCAAAAAGTGACCTTTTTTCCAAGAGGGTCAAAATCTTTGTTTTTGAGCTTAAAACTTGCCGTAATTTTATTTCCGTCTATCCGCAAGTTCGGAGCTTTGAAATTGGCAGCCTCCTCACCCCAAATAAAAATTTTAAAGTCGGAAGTTTTTTCGCTTTTTGCCGTTATTGACAGGACATTATCGTCTTGATTAAACAAAGCTTCACCAAAGTCAAAATTTTTAATATTTTTATCCTGCGGCACATTTCCTCTCGCCATATTTACATAAGCCGCAAAAATCGTTTCCCCGACTTCATCCTCAATCGGTAATATTGTCTCAATGTGCAAATTTTCTTTATTGCAGGAATTATTTTGACACAAATTAAGAACCGCTTTAACATCAAGCTTCACCGGCAAATTCAAATCTTTAACTTTTCCTTCAAAATACACCGGAAATCTTCCAACATAACCGGCAACCAAACAATCATTTGCATCGCTGAAAGTAAGCGGTGCCATAAATTTCACATTAACATCCGCCACATTTTCCGAACCGGAAAAATCAACTTTTATTCCCTCATAATTTTGATATTTCTGCAACAACGCAAAAGTGTTTTCTTTTGGCATTATTTCAATAACGCCGGTAAATTTTCCGTCTTTTCCGACCCCGGTATACTCAGACAAAATCGCGGCTTTGACATTTTTATTTTTGCTGTCGGTTGCTAATACCTTACCATTAAACCTTTCGGGCAAAAGGTCATGCCAATTAAAATTAAAAATTACCGCCCAGTCTTTATTTATAAAAGCCTTTTTAAGTTTTGCAATTATTTCGGAAGGTCTTTCGGCGTTGTTATCGATTGCTAATTTTTCTCTTATTGCCAACTGGTCTTGCGGTGAATTAGAATAAGCCACCACCTTTTTAAAATCTTGAATAATTAAAGGTTTATCGGTTTCAATATATTCTTCACTTTCCCCCATTTCATATTGACTGTCATCAAATCGGAGCGGAACTTCTATACTTGTTACCCAATCGACAACCCTTTTTTTGACATCTTCATACCAAGCATAAGCTTTTGCACCGTTTTTTAAATATTCTTGCCATTTTTTTGCGTGTTCTTCATCAAAATACGGATATTTCTCCATAATTTCTGCCGTAATGTCAGCTTCTTGATTTTCATTAAATTCTTTGACATATTTTTTCAAATCATTGATATAGTTTGCACCGGTTTCCAACACCCCGATATTTTCGGGATAATAAATATCGTCGTTTTCAATATCCAAAATTACTTGCCCTTGAGCTTTTACAATCACGGGCAAGCAAATAACCAATAAGCAAATAAAAAACCAAACAAACTTTTTCATAAGCAAAATACAAAAGCAAATTGATTTTATAACCGATATATCCTATATTATAATATAGATATTGTATACATAAAGTTAAAACAAAGCAGGGACTATGGATAAAATTGATATTAAAAATCTTACCGGCAAGTGCTTAATATCGCTAAATAATTTCAGTGATGAATTTACTAATGCCTTGATATATGTTTGTGCTCACAATTCCGACGGAGCCATGGGTTTTATTATTAACAAGCGAATAAAAGATTTTATGCCGTCAGATTTGATTGCCGACCTAAACTTCAATCTGCCAAATCTATCGCTTCCGGTTGGACTATATAACGGCGGTCCCTTGGAAAAGGCCAAAGGATTCATCATTCACTCCAATGAATACCACCGCCACGACAGTATCGACAACGGCGGCGGTATAGCCATATCTTCATCTTTGGAAGTTTTGCAAGATATATTTACCGGTCAAGGTCCGCAAGAAAAAATGATTGCCTTAGGTTACGCCGGCTGGGCTCCTCTGCAATTAGAAAAAGAAATTGCCGAAAATCGTTGGTTAGTAACCGAGGCCACACCGGAGCTTATCTTTGCCCACGATGACAATGCCAAACGCAACCTTGCACTATCTTATTTGGGCATTGATTACAACAACTTCACTCCAACCATCGGCAGAGCTTAAATCAAATCAGATTTTTTTCCAAGTTGTACCTTGCGGTGAATCCTCAAGAATAATGCCTTTTTCTTTTAGATCATTTCTGATTTTGTCGGCCAAGGCATAATCTTTGTTTTTCTTAGCTTCGGCTCTTTGAGCTATAAGTTTTTCAATCTCTTGAGCCTCATCACCGACTGAACCCTTAAACCATTCTTCCGGATTCTGCCATAATATGCCCAGCAACTCGGCTGACTTCAACAAAGTAGTTTTAGCCTTTGCCTTATCGACATCGCTTTCGGCCTTATTAAGAGTATTAACCAGCTCATGAATATAACTCAACGCTAAAGGTGTATTGATATCATCTTCCAGAGCATTGACGATTCGCTCATCGGCCGAAGAGCTGTCACAAGCCATATCTTTTACTCTTAGTAAAGCATTATAGAACTTATCCAAAGTTTGTTTGGCTGCCTCTAACCCTTCAAAAGTAAAGTTAAACGGCTGATGATAATGGGTAGTCAAAAACAACAAACGCAAAGCCTCCGCCGGAGCTTTTTCCAATACCTGATCTATAGTATAAAAATTGCCCAAAGATTTAGACATTTTAACCCCATCAACCATCAACATACCGCCGTGAACCCAGTAGTTGGCAAATTTCTCTCCCGGATGAGCACAAAGCGATTGAGCACATTCATTTTCGTGGTGCGGAAAGATTAAATCAGAGCCGCCGCCGTGAATATCAAAGGAGTTTCCCAAGAGTTTTGAGCTCATGGCCGAGCATTCCAAATGCCACCCCGGACGTCCGTAACCCCAAGGGCTGTTCCACCCCGGTTGGTCAGCATCGGAAGGCTTCCACAAAACGAAATCGGCCGGATTTTTCTTATAATCGGCCACCTCGATTCTGGCACCGGCAATCATTTCCTTCATGCTGCGTCCCGACAAAAAACCGTAATTAGGCATTGAATCCACATCAAACAAGACATGACCTTGTGCTTCATACGCATGCCTTTCTTTCAAAAGCAATTCAACCAGCTCTATCATCTCGTTGATATACTCGGTTGCTCTGGGGCGATAATTCGGAGCAAGCACATTAAGTTTAGCCATATCATCAACATACCATTGATATGTTTGCTCGGTAATCTCTCTGATAGATTTGCCGGTTTCCTTGTGCTTGTTTAAGATTTTATCATCAACATCGGTTATATTTGACACATAAGTAACATGATTTTTTCCGTATTTATTACATAATACCCTATACAACACATCAAACACCACCGGTGTTTTAGCATTCCCCAGATGAGCTCTGTCATAGACTGTCGGTCCGCAAACATACATTCTGACATTATTCTCATCAATCGGAACAAATTCTTCTTTGCATCGTTTCAGGGTATTAAACAAATACATTTTAATTTTCTCCGTTAAGCGGTTATTCCCATAAGGCGATTATAGGCTTTGTTGCGGCCGATTAAAGGCAACAGCAGTTTCAATTCCGGTCCGTTTTCTTGTGCGGTCAAAGCCTTACGCAGCGGATGGAAAAGCTCTTTACCTTTTTTACCGCTGATATTTTTAACTTCGTTTACCCACTGACTATAGGTATTTTCATCCCAAGGCTCCGGTGGTAACAATTCGGCAGCCTTTTTGGTTAGGTCTGCATCTTCAATCAGCGGAGTAATTTCTTGACGGCAAATTTTTTCCCACTCATGGACTTCATCAACGGTATTTAAGTTACCTCTGACCGCCTCCCAAAAACTTTCATCGACATCAACTCTCGATTTTACCTTTTCATAAGGCATTTGTCTGACGAATTTATGATTAAAGAGCTTGAGTTCTTCTTCGTCAAACTTCGGCTGAGCTCTGCCGATTTTTGCAAAGTCGAGCGATTCGGCAAGAGTTTGCAAGTCATAAAACGGCTCAATGGCTTCCGAAGTACCGAGTTTGGCCAAGAAAGAGCAAATAGCCATGGCTTCCACGCCTTCGGCTCTGAGTTCACGCACCCCGAGCGAGCCCAATCTTTTGGAAAGTTTTCCTTCCTTACCGGTCAAAAGCGGCAAGTGAGCAAATTGCGGTACTTTTCCGCCTAAAGCTTCAAACATTTGGATCTGCATGGCGGTATTGGTCACATGGTCTTCGCCTCTGATGATATGAGTAATCTTAAAGTCAAAGTCATCGATTACTGAGGGCAAGTGGTAGAGATAGCTGCCATCTTCTCTGATAATTACGGGATCTGCCAAATTAGCAGCGTCATAATGGATTTTGCCTCTGACCAAATCATCCCATTCGATAGCTCCCGGATTAAGCTTAAAGCGATAGTGAGGTTTACGACCCTCGGATTCGTATTTTTTAATATCGTCAGCCGAAAGCTTCAAGGCACCCCGGTCGTAGATTGGCGGTCTGCCCTGAGCCATTAATTTTTTCCGCATAACTTCCAGCTCTTCGGCAGTTTCATAACAAGCATAAACTCTGCCTTCGGCTTTAAGTTTGGCTACTATTTCGTCATATCTGGCAATTCTTGCTGATTGTCTGGCTTCTTCATCCCATTTCAAGCCAAGCCAAACTAAGATATCAAGAATAGCATCTTCATATTCTTTTTTTGACCGCAAAACATCGGTATCATCAATTCGCAACAAGAATTTTCCGCCCAATTTTTTAGCCAGCAACCAGTTAAACACGGCAGTACGGGTATTACCGATATGCATAAAGCCCGTGGGGCTCGGAGCAAATCTGACTTTCACATCACTCATCTAAAAACAACCTCTGTAAAAAAATAACACAAACTTCTGATGAGAGTAGCTTTTTTAGTTTTGAATTTCAAGGGAATTTTGTTGATTAACAGCTTTTTCCCGCAAATTTAACTCCATTGATGAAGTTATATCGCCCAAATCTTCCAAGAACCATTCGATTTCGCCATCATCTTGAGCAATCATTTCATAAAACTTACCGCGATAAGTCAAGAGCAAGCTGCTTTCGGCCACTTTCACATCCACCGCCTTTATTTTGCCACCGACTTTGCGCAACCTAAATACCAGAGTAACAGTTTGCTTTTCTTCACCCAAATTGACTTTAACATTGGTTACGACATTAGTAAAATTTCCATCGATTTCGGCATTTTTTATTTCGTATTCTACATTTTTGGCATAATCCAGCGGCAAAGTTTTGTAGTAAGCCAATCCGTAACGCACAAACAATTTTTGATAAGCTTGTTTTTGTTCTTCACTCATCTGCCGCCAATATTTTCCCATCACAAAGCGGCTCACATAGTCCACATCGATATAGGTTACAAAGAGCTCATCAAGCTTTTTATACCGCAAGTTCAAATCAGGCTCTTGAAAAGTCATCAACAATTCTTCGCCTTTGGTTGCGGCAAAATTCAAAGCTTCTTGCGGGGTCAATACCTCCGCGGAATGAGCCTTAGTAATAAAAATAAAAAACAGAGCTGTGATAAGTTGCAAAATTTTGTTACTTTTCATAAAAAACTTCCCTATAATCCAAGTATCTTTTTTTATGGTATATACAAATGGTTAAAAAAATGACTCTAAAGTCCTTGTTTTTTGTTTTATGCGGAGTTCTGCTCAGCGGTCAAGCTTTCGGAGCTCAAGCTTTTTCGCAAATTAAAGACCGGCAATATATTGCCTGCGGCACCAGTCGTGATTATCAAGCCCTGGCCTATATTAAAGACAAAGAGCTCAAAGGCTTTGACGCCGATTTATGCCGAGCTTTTGCTGCCGCCTTTTTAGGTGACCCGAGTAAATTTAAGCTCATTCCGGTTGCCAAATCCAATATCGGACAGGCTCTAAACTCCGGCAAAATAGATGTTATGCTAGGTCACAGTTCGCTTACTTCCTCGGAAGAAGCCAAGCAGTTTGTAATACCTGTTGACACCCTGTTTTTTGACCGTCAGATTTTTGCCTCCAGAACCGCCAAAAATGCCACATCAATGCGTGATTTTACCGATACCAAAGTCTGTGTTCTACGCAACTCCGAGGCCAAAACCTTTTTAAGTGAATATAATCAGAAATATGCACTGGGTTTAAACATCCTTGAGTTTTCCAATCTCACCAAATTAAAAGAAGCTTTTTATCTTAAAAGATGTGATTTAATCACCGGCGACGAAATATTTGTAAAGAACATCGTTTCATCGCTTAAAACCAAAGAACCGGCTGAAGTATTACCGGAGGAAATTGCCTACATCCCGATAAAAGCCTACTCGGCTGGCAACAACCCCTCACTCAACATTGCCATGAGATGGGTTATCAATGCCTTAAAGCTGGCATCAGCCTCGGGGATAACTTCGCAAAATATCAAGACCTATGCCGCCACCAAAAGCCCGTCGCTACAAAATCTGCTCGGAATAAAACCGCAAGCCTGGCAAAAACTGGGGCTTATTCCGTCGTGGGCCGATTACTATATTCAAACTTACGGCAACTACACCGAAATTCTTGACCGTAACATTGGTCAAAACTCCGAGCTCAAGCTTGACATCAAGCAAAATGATTTAGTTGATAACGGCGGTTTTTTAAGCTACCAGCAGTTTATTTAAATCCGTGCTTTTATAAATTCTGCGGCCTTTTGTACTGATGAAGCATCGATTCGGTGCGAACAATCCTCGGCCACAAATTTTTGGGTATTACACCCCAAAGATTTCAGAGCATCGTATGTAAATTCAAGAGCCCTAAACCTGATGGTATTATCGACATCTCCGTGAATGAGCAGCATATCTGGAGTAGATTTCAAATGTTTTTCGGCATAACCCTTGGCGGCCAAAATTCCGCTAAAGCTCACTACTCCGGCCATTTTATACGGGCACATTAAACCCAAATGAATGGCAAGCATGGCACCTTGAGAAAACCCGCACAAAAACAAATCTTCATAGCTTAACTTATATTCACTTAAAAGGTTATCGACATACTCCAAAATATAAGACGAAGCCTCTTCAAGCCCCAAGGTCATACGGTTATAATATTCGATAAACTCGTCCCAAGAATTTGTAGAGCGGCGGCGATCTTCCGGATCAAAGCGGTGCATGGAATACCATTGTCTTTTGGTTGTATCTATTTCATTTAGGTATGGAGCTTGGGGAATGTGCAGAGCAACATCATTAATCTCGAGCAAAGCTTGAGACTTTTTATCTATATGTTCGGCGGTATCCTGATATCCGTGCAAAAAGACGATTAATTTTTTAGGGATACCGTTTATATGAACAATTTCTTCCGCGATCATGAGCTTAAATCCGATTCCCAAATCAACTAGCCTAACAGATAAAGCAAAGAGTTAAATAAATCGTTAAACCCTCGTTACATAAATATAGCGAGGGTTATTTTTAAGATTAATAGGCTTAAATTATTCGTCGGTAGTCAAAATCATATAAGTTAAAGCATCATCGGAAGCTTCCAAGATTCTAAAACCGTTGCCGTTAATCATAATCAACCCCGGTTTGTTGGGAAAGCTTATTTTTTCAAATTCTCCGACATCTTCATCATCTTCAAAAGCCAAATAGTCAAACCACACTCTGTCTAATTTAACGCCGGCATATTTTATTTCATATCCGCCATAAATTTTGCCTGTATTTGTAGTAGTCTTGATTACTTTTTTCATCTTCAAGTCTGACGGATAAACAAAGACTTGCTCATCAAGGAGCTTAAGAGTTCCGTCATCAATCCATCCGGCCTTATCATAGAACTGACCTTGATCATTGAACAAGAATACATAATCTTCCAAATCACTTGGTAATATATTATATTTTTCACCGTCTACCGACACGGTACCCAAAATTTTATATTCTTTTCGATTAGAAAGTTTGGTAGGTATGGTTGTTGTCTGCAAACTACCCTTTTTGTTCGGCATATAGGCTATGGTTTCATACATATCGACGACAAAGAATTTATCACTCAGTACGGTTTCACCTTTTTTAACCGTCAAAGCCTTATTTAACACAAAATTATGCTCTCTTCGGTCTTCGCTTTTAAGCAACATTTTTTCGCTGTCGGCAAAATTAATGGTATAACCGTTAATCATATTAAGGATTTTTTTTCTAACCGGAATCAAATCATAATCACCGGCTCTGATGCATCCGGATACCAAAAGCAAGCAAATCAACGACAAAATTTTTTTCATTTCAGCAATCTTTATAAATAAAAAGCGGTTGTATAAATTTATTTTTAATTATTATATCATAAAGTCGATTTAGTAAACAAAATTATAACAATATACAGGATAAAACGCCATGACTTCTACTTGTTGGCAAATAACCTTTCAAGCACAAGAACAATATGACGAACGATTCTCCGATTTTATGGAAGAATTTTTTGAAGTTACCGCCCAAAACTACACCCCTGACAATTTAGACCAATACATTGGCTACACTTCCGGAAGCTTTGATGAAGAAGGCATGAAAAATCTTGCCGCAAGTTACGGCATAGAGTTGCCTGCTTATGATGCCAGCGAGCTCAAAAGCGAGAACTGGCTCAAAGATTACGTAATAGAATTTCCGCCTTTTGAGGTAGGCAAATTTTGTATCTATGGCATTCACGAAAAAACAGCCCCTCAAAGCGACAAGATTTTGCTTCAAATTTATGCTGCCACCGCCTTTGGCTCCAACCATCAAACCACCAGAGGCTGCATTGAGGCTATGTGCGATTTAAGCTCTGAGGGTTTTGCACCTAAAAAGATTTTAGACATCGGTACCGGCTCCGGCATTTTATCATTATGCGCCGGCAAGTTGTGGCCAAATTGCAAAATCATAGCCTCCGACATTGATGACGAAGCCGTAATCGTAACCAACGGCAATGCTCAAACCAACAAGCTCGAGGCTCAAATGACCGCCGTATTAAGCGACGGCTACCAAAACAAAATAATCAATGACTTTGCCCCCTGCGATTTAGTTTTGAGCAATATATTAGCCAATCCGTTGATAGCTTTTGCCCCCGATTTAAGTTCTCATCTAAAATCCGGCGGTTATTGCATACTTTCCGGTTTTGTAGACAATCAGGTCTCCGATGTCATCTCGGCTCACGAAGCAAACGGACTAAAGCTAATCAAACTTTATTCTCACGATAATTGGCGTGCCGCTCTTATGCAAAAAAAGGATTAAAAATATGACTTCGATATCATCTGTTCAACAATACCTAACCCAACACAAAATCGATGCCTACATCATCACCCGCAACAACATGTTTTTGGGGCAAGATGTTTTAGAAGAAGAAAACAAGATAAAAGAGCTCAGCGGTTTCACCGGTTCGGCGGGTAATATGATAATATTCCGCGACAAAGTTTTTTTACTGGTCGACGGCCGATACGACATTCAAGCCCGCCAACAAACCGCAGGACAAAATATCGAAGTCGTCTGCACCCGCGATTCGATAGGTTCTTTTATCCAACACAATATCGAAGAACCCTGCAAATTTTTGTATGATTCGTGGTGTCATTCCATTTCCGAAGTAGACTACTGGAAAAGAGTTTTACAAGACCACGAATTTATAGAAGACAAAGACAACATTTTAGGCTCAAGAATAAGCTCTCGTCAGGGCGAAATTTTTGAACTTGAAGAAAGCTTTAGCGGCATATCATCGGAAGAAAAAATTTCTTACCTGACCAAATTTTGCCTCGATAACAAACTCGACGGTTATTTTTTAAGCGAGTGTGATTGTGTCTCGTGGCTGATGAACTTGCGTTCGGATTTAATAAAATACACCCCGATTATCAGGGCTTTTGCCTTGGTTTCCGCAAGCGGCGAAGTCAGTTTATTCATCAACGACTTTTCTAAGCTTGAGCAAGAGTTAGAGCTTTGGCAAGGCAAAAAAATCGGTTTGAGTTATAACCGCACCCCAAAAAAGCTGCAAAGTTTAATGAAAACCCGCCGCATTTGGCTAAGCAATCTAAACAACCCCGTAAACGAGTGGAAAGCTTGTAAAAATCCGGTTGAGATTGCGGGAATAAAATCGGCACATTTACGCGATGGTGTAGCAATGTGCAAATTTTTATCTTGGCTTTCTGGCAACTGGCAAGGACAAGACGAACTTTCCGTCGCCGCCAAGTTAGAAGATTTTAGAAAACAAGGAGATAATTACTATTCTTTGAGTTTTGCCACCATTGCCGGCTGTGGAGCCAACGGGGCGATAGTCCACTATCAAGCCGACGCCAAAAGCAACCACGCATTAACCGAAGGCTCTCTTTTATTGCTTGACAGCGGAGCCCAATATTTTGACGGCACCACCGACATAACCCGCACTATTGCTTTAGGAAAGCCAAGTGCCGAATGCAAATCAAGCTACACTCAAGTCTTGAAAGCTCACATAGCCGTATCTTCAAGTCTGTTTCCGCTTAATACTCCGGGACTTTCGCTTGACGCGGTATCAAGAGCGGTTTTATGGCGATACGGCAAAGACTATGCTCATGGCACCGGCCACGGGGTCGGACATTTTTTGAGTGTTCACGAAGGACCGCAATCCTTATCGCTAAAAAGTCTGGCTCCTTTGCAAAAAGATATGATTGTTTCGATAGAACCCGGATTTTATAAAGAAGGCGAATACGGTATCAGAATTGAAAATCTGGCATTGATTGTTGAGACCTCAACCGAATTTATGTCGCCGATGTTAAAATTCGAGCCTTTGAGCTTGGTACCGTTTGACCAAGCTTTGATTGATAAAAGCTTGCTAAATGCCGAAGAAATCAACTGGCTCAACAACTATCACAAACGCGTTTGGCAAGAGGTATCTCCTCTTTTAGACCCCGAAAGCAAAAATTGGCTACAAAAAGCCTGTGCCAAAATTTAGATTATAGCTATTTAAATTTTCGATAAATGTATTATTTCGATTCTTGCAACAACAATCACTCCAAGGAGAAAAAGAAATGAAATACTTTTTATGTTTAGCGGCATTTTTAGGTTTTTGCAACTTTGCTTATGCTCAAGACGGCAACCAAATGTTACAAACCGAGGTCGAAGAAGAATACTACCAACAAGAAAACCAGAGTCCCGAAAAGTCGAACATATACATTTTCTTCAACAACCAACCCTGTCAAAATTGCCCGCAAGCCATTGCCATGATAGAAGAAGCATACAATCAAAACTTTTTGAATCAATACAATCTCTACACCATTGACTATGCCGATGACACCAATTCCGGATTTGTACAAATGTTTGCATTGAGCAATCCCTTAGAAGTCGTAATGGTACAAATGAACAATGGCGAAATGCAAGGCTACCAAAAGATAGAAGGCATTACCGATATGGTACCCGATCCGATGGCCTTCAACGAATATTTTGTTTCGCAGGTTAACGGCTACCTAGGCGGCGAATAACGAATAATTCGAAAAAACATTCAACTCCGCACCAAACTTGCGGAGTTTTTTTGCTTTACCTGCTTGACAAATTTTGCCAAATACATCATTAATAGAAGCAACAAAATATTTTTATTAAACTATTAAAAAAAAATAATAATATGGAACTAAAAAATTTAACTTTAGATGAAGCAAAACAAGCCTTATGTTCTGCTCTCCCGTTTGGAGATGATTTTATAAAACTTTGTAACGAAATCGGCATCTCCGATGTCCAGTTACAAAAACTAGAGACAATCAATCCGGTGATTACCGAAAAGAGAGCCTTTTCCAGAGGACAAAGCTTTTATGCGTGGACCTGCTGGCACAAACGAAAAATATATTTCGTTATCCCCGGAGAAGATGAGGTTTCCATTTCCGGTGAGCAAAACTTTCGGATAAGCCACCTCAAGTTTGGCGAAAGTGTTCCGGTGGTTATTAAAAAAGATGTTTTGCAGACCCAAACTGCAAATTATCAGCTTATAGCCGACAGGTTTGGCAGCAAAAGATTAGTTCCCGAATGGTGGCTTGACGCAGAGAGGGTTAATGCCTACTACTCGTCAAACCCTAAAAAGACTAAACATTGCCTGCAAGAGGTCGTAATCGGAGATGATAAATTTCTTGCCTGGCGCTTTGCATCGGCAAAACCATGTGCCGTGCATTGGTTTATCATCGAAAACGGAAGCTTTGTTTCCGCCTGTGACAGCCAACGGCATCATTTTGCCCTGCCGCAAAAGCAAAAAAATGCTTTTGTCTTAAGCGGCAGCATTTTACGGTTTAAGTAAAAAAAACACCTGCAAAACTATTAATAGTTTTGCAGGTGTTTTTTATTGCCCTTCTCGGGGGTATTTTTCTTCTTTGTCATTCTCGGGCTTGTTTTCCTTTTTGTCATTCTCGGGGTTATTTTTCTTCTTTGTCATTCTCGGGCTTGTCCCGAGAATCTAATAAAACAATGTGCCATAGCTTCTGAGACCCTCGGAATAAATCCGAGGGTGACATAAAAAGAAGTGTCATTCTCGGGCTTGTTTTCCTTTTTGTCATTCTCGGGCTTGTTTTTCCTTTTTTCGTCATTCTCGGGCTTGTCCCGAGAATCTATAAAAAGGTAGACCCTCGGGTCAGAGCCCGAGGGTGACGTGGTGTGTGGTGGTCGAGGGTGACGGTAAAAAAGAAATGTCATTCTCGGGCTTGTTTTCCTTTTTGTCATTCTCGGGGTTATTTTCCTTCTTCGTCATTCTCGGGCTTGTCCCGAGAATCTACCTCAACAAACAAGAAAATAACTTTTAAACAAAAAAACGGGGAACGCGCTTCACAGCGAATTCCCCGAAAAAGAGTCTTTTATTTTAATTTTAAAATGCCAGAGTGTAACCTATGGTTACGCTGGCATCCGCGCCATGGAGCGGGGTTGTCACCTCACCGGTGTACCCATCTCCAACGAAGCTAGTGTTAAAGCAAGTATGATAACCTGCCTCGCCACCCAACTTGATACTGTGGCGGCCGAAGTGGAAGTTTATTCCCACATAGGCTTTACCCACAATACCAAGCGACTGAATCGCACTCCTCATATAGAAAGAGCCTGATTCAGTCCAAGCCTCGCCGGCTTTGACATATTCTCCAAGTCCGGCTTTTGCACCAAACTCGAAGATCACCGGACTACCAGCTCCCCAAGGGAGAACCTGATATCCGGCTTTACCGAACACACTATTGGTTGAGCGACGCTCACCAATAATTTGCTCGGAGCCAAAGCCCAAGACGCGACCACCCCTTGCGCTCACGCGTTTGAAGTGGTTCATTTCGGCACCGGCGATCCACCCCTTGTTGCCAAGGAACGAATAGCCGGTGTAGGCACCCGCTGTCCAGCAGTTGTCACCGGAAAGCTGACTTTCTTTCAATATATTGAAAGTCAAGCTCACTCCGGCCGACCACCTATTGTCATAAAAGACAGTAGGCTCTGCTGTCCAGCCCTCTGGCAACTGTTGGTTGCGGAGCCGGTTTGCCTCGTTATTGAAGGCATACACATAGCGTCCGAAAACGCCAAGTGAAATACCTTCGGTGAGACGCACCGAAAGAGTTGCCTGTCCGCCGACCTTAACTCGCCATTGCGAGTTATAGTAGCGGTGGCAAGCTCTTTGCTCCACACCGTCTATGATGGTGGGTGTTCCCATCCACACATCATAGAATGCCATTTGACCTGTCCCCGCGAGGAGGTCGAGGCCAAATGACACTTTGTTGCCGATGCGTACACCGCCCACGGCCAAGACATCGGCCAAGGCCCCGTAGTCTCCGGCGTAAACCGTAGACACGAGAACACCAGCCTGACCGGCGAACCAGTCATTAGGTGTCCATACCCTCGCCGCCTGGATGCTTCCGCCATAGGAGGAAACTCCTTTGGCGTTGCCGTAACGGGCTCCCACGGTAATTTCCGTGTGTGCCCGCTCGGCTTCGGTAAACCGCAAATTGCGGTTACCGTAGCTGTGGCCAAAAGCGGTTGCTACTGGCTCAGTGGCATAAGCTGCCGCTGAAACCAATAGCATTAATGCTATTAATATATTTTTTTCCCTCATACCCTATAGGTTTTAGGGACCCTCTAATTAAGATATTTACCGCAATCAATCGACTGTACCGGGCAGGCCTTTCATCCTAGATGAAAGTCAGAGCCATAGCAAAGCTCACCCACTATTCGCAAAGCATCCTCCGATCTTTGCTCCTCACCACAGTCAATCTCTTGCGATATCTCAATTTTCAGGCATCCCCTAAAACCTTTTCAGGCTCTTCGGGGATAAAATTATACAAAATACCATGTGGAGCCATCATATGATATGCTCCACATTCCACTACTAATTTGGCTGGCAGTTTCCTTCAACGGAATGTCGAATTTACCACCATTAGTGGTTCCTTCGACAACTCCCAGCCTCAAAGCAAGACGTTCTACTTGGTCATAGTAGTCTATTCTATAACCGAAGTTATCGCTCGCTTCGAACTCCATAACTCCAATAACCCATTGGCTGCCAGTCCATACCCATGCCGGATATTTTCTTCCAGCCAAATATTTATTGGCTTGTTCTGGAGTTATCTCGGTTGCCGTCCAAGATGTTGAATTTACCGGACGAGAATAAACGGTGTAAACACCGTTATTGTTCGTCAGCACATGCAAGTCAGTGCTTACAAAAGCACGTCCTTGATATGAATCGGTAATCCACGCACCTAAAACTTCACCCAAGAAGTCTTCCGCTTCTTTTATATTGATAGAAATAATAGCTTCCGAATAATCAGAAGAATTATTTTTATCTTCGAAGCGTACCAAGGCCGTCGTCGCACTTGTGATAGTGATGCTTACAGGCACCACTTCACAAACCGGAGCATTGCTGCGGTAGTCTCTACCGTTGTGCATAATCGCGCTCACCTCACGGCGAACGAAATCAATGCTAACGTTTTTCCCTTCAATAACGGCAGTGCCATTGTTGAAAGAGAATGACTGACCGAGCAAATTTGACATGTTGTTGACTACAAACGTAGGCACAACATAGCTGAAATTATTAACTACACTGTAGTTAACATTTGCAGTTTCTGTTGTGTTGTCTGAATAATTGTCAACAAACGTTGCCAAATTATCGCAGGTAACTGCGATATTAGCTCCAATAATATCAGCATTACGACGATATGCTATGTGTTCATAGCTGTCGTCGGTGCTGATAAGACGACGGTTTTCTTCCACCGTAACGGTAACGGTTGCTTCTGCGTAGTCTGCAACGTTGTTGTCATAGAATTTAACAACAGCTGCATTTGCAGAAACGAAGGTAATAGTCTTGGCAGAAGCCTTGCAAGGAGTAATCTCGCTTGCATAGTCTTTTTCGCCATGCATTACCTTATCATCAACAGCTGCAGATTTCCAAACAGCAGAAACTGTTTGATCTGCAACCGTAACAACACCGTTTTCAAACGAGAAAGTCTTTC
>CASEYY010000042.1 GCA_949292335.1 uncultured Pseudomonadota bacterium | reverse complement strand
TCTTGAATTTGGTGGGATTAGATGTCAGACCGAGCGAGATGATAAAGTTTGTAGAAGCACCGAATGATGATTTGAGTACGGGAGCCTATTTTAACATATTGAGGATGGAAGGAAGTGCACTTACCTGGAACAGTTTGTATAAGGACGGAGCGTGGTATACGGCCACGGATGATATTATAGCAAATGGTTCGCAGTCGGGATATGGTAACGGCAACCTTGGAAGCATGGAGGCAAATGAAGACTTTGACAATCCGGAAGTAGATTTGCCGGATACTTTCCCTGATGTACCGGAAATAGTATTTACACCGTCTGGTAGCGGTCGTCCGAGTGTGGTAGCGGAAGCGATAAGCTATATGGGATTGCCGAGTGCGGGTATCGAACAAACCAGAGATATGCTGAGAGGAATAGGCACACAAATTGCGGCAAGCAAGTATTATAACGGAACTTGCGGCGGGTATTATGATTGTGCATATAACGGCAAAGCGATGCCTCGAGCTTGGGCAGGCACGGTATACAGCTATAGTGAAGTAGAAGCACCATATGCTTATGAAGCCGAGATAAGCGGCTTTGAGGGAGGCTTTGATATCCAATCAGATGTCTATAACCGTTTGGGAGTATTTGCATCATACAGACAAGGTAAGTATGAGTTTGACGGAAGAGGAGAAGACTATTTCTCGAGAGTGGGCAGTGAGACGGAGATAGACAGCTATATCTTGGGTATGTATCACCGCTATGATAAAGGTCGGATAAATGTGACGAGCGGAATATTTGCCGGAATACAAGAAGTAGAGATAAGTACCGATGACGGAATCGGAGCCAAGACCGACGGTATTGAGTTTGGAGGAAGCGTCGAGGCAGGATATACCTTTATGCCGAAGAAGGGATTGATAATAGAACCGACGGTAAGGGTTGCGTATACAGAGATAAATTATGATAAAATAAAAGATGATTACGGCAAAGAAGCCAAGTATGAAGATGTCAGAAACCTTGAGACCGAGGTCGGAGTAAAGGTAGAGAAGAAGTTTGAGTTGCCGGAAGGGTATGCGAAGCTATATGTAAAGCCAAGCGTAATCCAGAATTTTGGTAGCGGAGATGTAGAGGTGACTTCGTTGCAAGAGGTGGAAGGACTTGAGAACTCGACATTAGGCCGGTTTGAGCTAGGGGGCAGTATGGAGCTTAGTGAAAAGTGGAGCGGATATGTCAGCACCTCTTATACCTTTGGTTCGGATTATGAAAATGCGTCAATCACCGCCGGTCTGACTTACGCGTTCTAAGATATAAACAAAACCACAAAAAAAGCCCTGTCTTAAAAAAACAGGGGCTTGGAACTATTCAAATTCGCGTTTGAGCGAACGTTCAAACAGTTGATTTATTATCGTTTTAATATCACCTTTTTCATAAATAGCTTGATATAGAGCCTGTGAAATCGGCATATCCAGATTATATTCATCAGCTAAATGCTTAACAGCTTTTAGGGTGGGGACACCCTCGGCCAATTTGCCGAAATCTTCGCCTTTGGCAAATTTTTCGCCGAACATACGATTGTGACTGTTGTGAGAGAACAAGGTGGCCTCATAGTCGCCTAGGTGTGATAAACCATAAGCGGTCATGGGGTTGCCGCCAAAATGTTTTATCATGCGGCCAACTTCAACCGGTGCTCTGGCCATCAAAGCACCTTTAAGTCCATACCAACCCAAGCCATCTAAAATTCCGGCAGCAAGGCCGATGACATTTTTTAGAGCCGCTCCAATCTGGTTACCAATTAAATCATTGCCGTAGTACAAACGAATCAGCGGACTTTGCATACGGTTGATAACATATTCTTTGGTCGCTTCTTCGTCGCTGTCAACAACGGCTGCCGAAGGTACGCCTTTGAGATAATCTTGAACATGCCCAGGACCTCCGAGAGTGGCAATGTGAATGTTTTGCTGGATTTCGGCTCGCATAATCTCAAGCATTCGGTCGCCGGAGGGTTCTTCTAAACCTTTCATGGCTAAAAGAAAAGTCTTGCCGTTGAGATTGTAGGAGTTTAACTCCTTGCATAAGCCGCGAAAATGTTGGCAACCGACGGAAATTATTATAAAGTCGTTCTCTAGAATCTTGTCTAAATTGTCAAACAAAAACATATTGTCACTTAATGACAAATATGCGTTCTTGCGAGTGGTCTTAAGTTCAATAAAATTAGGCGAGGTGGGAATGTCATACATATATACTTCCTCGGCTTTGCCGTAGTTGGCTGCGTACCAACCCAAAAATGTTCCCCAACGGCCACAACCGATCAAAGATATTTTGCTCATGATTTAATCCTCTAAAAATATGTGTTGATTAGTATGATGTAGTTGTAACCCATAAAACGCACTTTGGCAATAAGGATATTCAATAAAGAAAAAAGTTGCGGATAATATGAAAAAACTTAAAAAAGACCTTTCTTGGCTCTTTGGCGGGTAACAATCGCGGAAATGTGATCAAACTGTTCAAATGAATGATAAGCGTAGTCAAAGCTTTTTTTGTCACAATCATAAAATACTTGGTTGGCTAAAGTCTGAATTGCACTGTCAATTTTGCGGAAGGCTTCATTATAATCAGGTCCGAAATTGTTTTTAGCTTTCTTTTTAACAATGGCATGATAGGCAGAAATAACCTTCGCGGTTTCGTCGGCGGAGTTGGCATAGCCTTTCTCTTCAAAATCGCGCATAATACGAGCTGTCGTTTGATAAAAGCATTTGTTGGTTAAAATGCTCTTTTGTTTTTGGTTATTGCTGTCAATTATCATGTTTTTTAACAATCCGTTGTATTTTGGTGCCGTTAAACATACAATAATAAAGAAAGCAAGTGCTCTATAGCCTATGCAAATAGTGTATTATATGTAGATTAATTATTTGTTAATTGCAACAAAAAACGAAAGGTTTTGAAAATTTGAGCCAAAATTTAATTTTTATGTTGCAAAATTAATCAGATTTTATTACAGTCAGCCTCAATTATTGGATAGATGGCCGAGTGGTCGAAGGCGCACGATTGGAAATCGTGTGTACCTCCAAAGGGTACCGTGGGTTCGAATCCCACTCTATCCGCCAATAACAAAAAAGCACCCTTGCGGTGCTTTTTTGTTATTGATGAGGATATTGGGATTTGAACCCACGGGGAAGTGGGTTTGACTACAAAATAAATGCAGCCAGAGGTTATTTTGCTAAAAGTACTTGACTTTTTGCTCCCCCAAAATGCTATACTTCTAAAAAACATTTTATGCAGAGGTGTATTGATGAACAGACGCGAATTTTTACTCGGTACTTTGGCTGCTTTTGCCTTAGCCCCTTTACCTAAACTTACTTTGGCCGAGGATATTCCGGTTAATGATGCCGTAAAAAATAAAATTAATCCCCACAATAAACTCGGCTTCGGGTTTATGCGTCTGCCGCTTAAGAATCCTCAGGATCAGACCGATATTGATTATGACACCTTAAATAAAATGGTCGATTTGTTCTTGCAACGCGGCTTTAACTATTTTGATACCGCATGGATGTATATGGGGCACGAGAGCGAAATTGCTTTAAGAGAATCACTGGTCAAAAGATATCCCAGAGATAAATTCGTCGTGGCCAGCAAATTACCTATCGGGAGCTTGAAAAGTGCCGAGCACCAGGAAGAGATTTTTAATAAGCAACTGGAAAAAACCGGATTGGATTATTTTGATTATTATCTGGTTCATAATGTTAATGCCAATACCATCGGAAATGCTCGCAAATATAAAAGTTTTCAATTTGTGGCAGATAAGAAAAAACAAGGAAAAGTAAAAAATATCGGATTTTCTTTTCATGATACACCGGAGCTCTTGGAAGAAGTATTAAAGGAGAATCCGGAGGTTGATTTTGTTCAACTGCAAATAAATTATATTGACTGGGATAATCCGTCAATTCAATCCCGCCGTTGCTATGAAATAGCTCAGAAATATAATAAGCCGATTATTGTGATGGAACCGGTTAAAGGCGGAAGCTTGGCCGTAGTGCCGCCGGATGTTGAAAAAATATTTAAAAATGCCAATCCGGATATGTCAGTGGCGTCTTGGGCGGTTCGCTATGCGGCGTCATTGGACGGGGTGATGATGGTATTAAGCGGAATGAGCAATTTGGAACAGCTTGAAGACAATACCTCTTATATGCAAAACTTTAAACCGCTAAGTAAACAAGAGCTAAAAGTGGTGGAAACCGCGGTAAAGGCGTTGCATGATGAAATAACCATACCTTGTACTGCTTGCCAGTATTGTGTGGAAGCTTGCCCGATGAAAATTGCCATACCTGACTATTTTGCTTTGTATAATGCCGAGATGCAGGAACGCAAAGATAAACCGTTTAATGCTCAGGCAATGTATTATGCAAATTTGACTAAAACTCATGGCAAAGCATCGGCTTGTATCGGCTGCAGGCTGTGTGAAAAAAATTGCCCGCAACACATCGAAATCAGCAAATGGATGAAAGAAGTGGCCAAAACTTTTGAAGGGTAGAAATATGAAAAATTTTGTTTTGAAACTTTTGACTTGTGTTTTGGTGGTCTTTGGTGCGGTAAGGGTTTATGCTCAAAATATGGAGAACGGTATGAATAATAAAAATATTTTAATTGCCTATTTTTCTTACAGCGGAAATACAAAAACCGTAGCGGAGGCAATTCAAAAAGAAGTCGGAGGTGATTTGTTTGAGATAAAAACCGAGGGTGAATATCCGAACGAATACCGGCAAATGACTTTGCAGGCTCAAAAGGAAATCAGAGAAAATTACCGGCCGAAATTAATAACCACGGTTGATGATATGGCAAAATATGATATTGTTTTTTTGGGTTCGCCTAATTGGTGGGGAACCATAACTCCGCAGGTAAGCAGCTTTTTGCAAGCCTATGATTTGAGCGGGAAAAGGGTCGTCCCGTTTGTAACTCATGGCGGTGGAGGTAAGCAAAATACCGTATCTGATATGAAAGCTCAATGCAAGGGATGTGTTTTTGAAGAGACAAAAGCTTGGAGCGGTTACGGGGATACCGTGCAGGGAATCGGTGAATGGGTTAAAACTTTGAGTGTTGATTAAAAATGAAAACAAAAACTAACAAAAATAAAGGTTTTTACTATTTGCGGGTTGCTCTCTCAACAATCGTTGCCGTGTTGGCAGTTTTGGCTTTTAGCGGATATTTTTATGAGCTTGAAATATTTGACGGACAGTTTGTTGCATTGGTGCAAAGATTGTTGGTTGATTGGTCTTGGGTGGCAGCGGTTTTATTGCTTATTATTATTGCCGTGACATTATTTGCCGGACGATTTTATTGTGCGGTTGTTTGTCCTTTGGGTATATTGCAAGAATTCTTGATGTGGATTTTTCGTCGTAAAAAAGCAGCCATGAAAAATCGACCGTGCAAATATTGGTTGGCGATATTACTTTTCGGACTGCTCGGCGGCGGAACAGTTGTCTTATTGCGGTTTTTTGATCCGTATACAATCTTTGGGTCGGCTTTGAGCGGAAGTGTATTAGGCTTGAGTGTTGTAGCTCTGCTAATGGTTTTGGTATGGTTTAAGGGTAGATATTTTTGTGCCAATATATGTCCGGTCGGAACAGTGTTGGGTTGTTTGGCAAAACATTCAGTAAAAAAAATAAACATCAATAGCGATACTTGTGTTGCTTGCGGTTTGTGTGCGGCAAATTGTCCGAGCGGCTCCATTGATATTAAAAACAAAAAGGTTGATAACGAAACTTGTATTAAGTGCCTAAAATGCTTGCCGGTATGTAAGCAAAAAAGCATATCTCTGGGTTCAAAAACAAAAGTACAAGTGCCGTTTAGTCTGTCGCGGCGTAAATTTATCACGGCCTCGGCCATGGTCGCGGTGTTTGCCGCGGCGGTAAAAAGCGGCGGACTCTTAGCTAAGAGTTTGGCAGAACGGGTGAAGATTGTCATTTTGCCTGCCGGTGCCGGAAATTCGCAGGATTTTGCCAATCGTTGCCGTAATTGTAATCTTTGCGTGCAAAATTGTCCGATGAAAATAATTAAAAAGGCAGATGATACATATCCTGCCGTACATATTGATTATAAAAACGGTTTTTGCGATTATGAATGCCATAAATGCTCGCAGGTTTGTCCTTCGGGTGCAATAAAAAAGATTTCTCTGGCCGAAAAGCAGAAAACTCAAATCGCTCAAGCCGTTATTTATGATGATGTGTGCATTAAATGCGGATTATGCGTAATGAAATGTCCTAAACAAGCCATAACAAAAGCCGATGGAGATTTCCCGAAGGTAAATCTGGATGAGTGTATCGGTTGCGGGGCTTGTAAACAGGCTTGCCCGGTAAAAGCTATTGCCATTAAACCGGTGGAAAAACAAAAACTTTTATAAAATTTAAAAAGGAGGAAATATGTCTTTGGGGATAACGGAAATTGCTCTGATTTTGGTCGTAGTTTTAATCTTGTTCGGCGGAAAAAGAATTCCAGAATTGGCAAAAGCTCTGGGAAAGGCTCAGTATGAATACAAAAAAGCTAAGGAAATGCTGCAAAATGAAGCTCAGGATTTGAAAAATACCGTCGAAAAAGCGGCGGAAAACGAAGAAAAAAAATCTAAAGATTAATTTATGGATGAGCAAGACGAAAATCTAATCGGGCATTTGGAAGCATTGCGTTCCTGCCTTATAAAATCTTTGGTCGCTTTGGCAATAGGTTTTGTTCCTATGTTCTTTGCGGCCCCGTATGCTATTGATATTTTAATTGAAATTATCGCGGGCGACAATGAAATCTCTTTTAATTTCTTTTCGCCGATGGAGGTCTTTTTAATTCAGATTAAAATGGCTTTGGTCTTGGATTTTATTATCTGCTTTCCGTATATAACTAAGCAAATATGGTTTTTTCTAAAGCCGGCTCTTTATGAAAATGAACGCAAATTGCTAAAATCATTAGTCTTTATCTCATCTCTGCTTTTTATCCTCGGGGCGGCTTTTTGCGTTGGTTTTATCTTGCCGCTTATCATCAATTTTGGTCTGAGTTTTACGGCAGACAATCTTAATGCTGTTTTCGGAATTGCCAATATCATAGATTTATCACTGTTGCTGGCAGTGGTGTTCGGAGTTATGTTTCAATTCCCGTTGGTGACATACTATTTGATACGCACGGGGATAACTTCATATGAAGCAGTAAGGCATAAAAGGCCATGTATTTTTGTGATTATTTTAATCATTGCCGGAATTTTAACTCCTCCGGATATTGTAAGCCAGTTGATGCTTACCGTTCCGACATATTTGTTGTTTGAAGCGGGTTTGTGGGCGGCTCGTAATGGCGATAAATAATTTTTAATAAAATTTTGAACCTTTTTTATTTTAATGTCGTTTGTAAATATGTGAATTGATTTTTGTCGGAGCAGGCAATGAAGAAGTTTTTAGGCTTTATGAGTACCAAAGTAAGAGTTATAACCTATACATTGATTATTCTCTGCTTAATATTGTTTTTTAATCTCTATTTTAGTTCGGGTAATGAAATTTCTTATATTACCGAAGCGGTACACAAACGAGATGTGCAGAAAGTAGTAAATGCAACCGGTGAAGTGCGGGCAATTAATTTGGTAACCGTCGGTGCTCAGGTTTCCGGAAAGATTGAAAAACTTTATGTTAATGTCGGGCAAGAAGTTAAAAAGGGGGATTTAATCGCCGAAATTGATTCAACAACCCAGCAAAATGAAGTTGATATCAATAAAGCTAAACTTAAAAGCTATCAGGCACAGCTGGAAGCCGCCAAAACTTCGTTGGATGTGGCTCAAAAACAGTATAAAAGAACCCAGAATTTGAAAAAAAGTAATGCCGCTTCGCAAGAAGATGTGGAGAACGCCTTGGATATTTTTAAAACGGCAAAATCTAAAGTAACGGAGCTGGAATCTTCTCTTAAAGAAACCGAAATCTCTTTGAGTACGGCCGAAACAAATTTGGGATATACCAAAATTACCGCACCGCTTGCCGGAACGGTCGTTTCGGTACCGGTAAAAGAAGGACAGACCATTAATGCCGCCATGGATACCCCGACAATCGTACAGGTGGCCAATTTGGATAATATGGAGATTTTGATTGAAATATCGGAGGGCGATATCGCCAATATTCGTCCCGGAGTTAAAGTTACATATTCGACTTTGGCAAATTTGGGTGAAATCTACTAAACAACTCTGAAATCAATCGACCCCGGTTTGACTTTGCTTACCAACGGAGAATATACCGAGGTAGTTGATTCAAGTGAGGCCATTTATTACTACGGAAGACTGGTTGTTCCCAATAATGACGGAAAATTAAGAATTGGGATGACGACGCAAAATGTTATTTATGTTGAAAGTGCCGAAGATGTATTAACGGTGCCGGTTACGGCGGTTAAAGGCGGAAGTAAAGAAAAATATGTCGAAGTTCTTACCAAAAAAGGCGTTGTGCGAAAAGATATTGAAACCGGTGTTTCCGATGGTCTGAATATTGAAGTGGTAAACGGTGTGGCCGAAGGCGATAAAGTGATAATTGCCAAGATGTCGTCGGCAGAAATTTCCGATAAAGCTTCCAGTATGAGAGGGCCGAGGAGATTTTAAGATGAATATCATCGAACTCAAAAAAATAAATAAATATTTCGGGCAAGGGGCGAATAAAGTCCATGTGCTTAAAAATATTGATTTAGAAATTGAAAAAGGTGATTTCGTTGCCATCATCGGACAGTCCGGTTCCGGTAAATCAACAATGATGAATATTATCGGCTGTTTGGATGTACCTACTTCCGGGTCGTATAAAATAAACGGAGTTGAAGTCGGCAAAATGAACAAAGACCAGCTGGCTGAACTCAGATGTAAGACTTTTGGGTTTATTTTTCAAAGATATAATTTATTGACCAGCCTGAAGGCTTGCGAAAATGCAGCTCTTCCTGCCGTATATTTGGGCTTGAATGCCGAAGACAGAAATTCGCGGGCGGTAGAATTGCTGAAACAGTTAGACTTGGGCAATAAATTGGATAACAAACCCAACGAATTGTCCGGCGGACAACAGCAACGAGTAAGTATTGCTAGAGCTTTGATGAACGGCGGTGAAATTATTTTGGCTGATGAACCGACCGGGGCTTTGGATTCAAAAAGTGGTGAAATGGTGATGGATATTATAAAAAAATTATATCACCAAGGGCATACCATTATTTTGGTTACTCATGACAGTAAAATTGCCGCTCAAGCCAGCAGAATTATTGAAATCAAAGACGGAGAAATTGTTTCCGATACCAGAAAAAGCAGTGATTTTTACGAGGTGACCGATAAAATAAAGCCGGTAAAAAGAAGCCGCTTTGACACCATTAAATACAGCTTTCTTGAGTCTTTAAGTATGTCGGTGCATGCAATTTTGGCAAATAAAATGCGTTCGCTTTTGACCATGCTCGGAATTATTATCGGTATTGCGTCGGTGGTGTCGGTGGTGGCTTTAGGTAATGCCTCGCAAGCCAAAATCATGGCACAAATTAATTCTATGGGAACCAATACCATTGATATTATGCCGGGTACGGGTTTTGGTGATATGCGATCCGGAAAAGTAAAAACCTTAAAAGTCAGTGATTCCGATTATTTGGCAAAACAAGGGTTCATTGATAATGCGACGCCGTCAGTGTCGGGAAGCGGGACTTTGGTCTATGCAAATTATTCTCTGACCGCACAGTTGCAAGGTGTCGGTTCACAGTTTTTTGAGGTTAAAGGACGGAAAATTGCTCAGGGCAGAATCTTTACTCAGCAAGAAGTTAATGAGGCTGCCTCGGTGGTGGTTATCGACCATAATACCTTGGAAGAAGTTTTTGCCAATAATCCTAATCCCGTCGGTGAAATAATTATCTTTAACAAAAAGCCGTTGGAGGTTATAGGCGTTACCGAAGAAGACAACAATCCGGGACCAATGTCCGATTCAATGAATATTTGGACACCTTATACAACTGCCATGTATAAAATAAACGGAAGTACCGATATTAATTCAATTACCGTAAAAGTTTCCGATGCCGTAAATTCGCAGGTCGCCGAGGAAAGTATTGAAAATATTCTGACCGCCCTGCACGGAAAAAAAGATTTCTTTATGATTAATTCCGACAGCATTAAACAAACTGTGGAAAGTGCAACCAATACCATGAAGTTACTTATTGCAAGTATTGCGGTAATTTCTTTGATCGTCGGCGGAATCGGAGTAATGAATATTATGTTGGTTTCGGTTACCGAAAGAACTAAGGAAATCGGAATAAGAATGGCTATCGGAGCTCAGCAGGCCGATATTCTACAACAGTTTTTGATTGAGGCAATTCTGATTTGTCTGGTCGGCGGATTTTTGGGGGTTACCCTCTCAATGATTATCGGATTTTGTTTCAATACTTTTTCCGAAGATTTCGGAATGATTTTTTCAACCGCATCAATAATTTTGGCATTGGTTTGCTCAACGGCTATCGGCATCATTTTTGGTTATATGCCGGCAAAAAATGCTTCCAATCTTAATCCTATTGATGCTCTTGCGAGTGAATAAAATGACGAAATATGGTGTAATAAAATTATTAATGATTGCTGAGCTGATTTTAATTACCGGCTGTGCTACCATGAACCATAAACCGCTTAATTTGGCCGAGGAGCTAGACTATTCTCAGGAAATTGCCGCTAAGTATCCGGTAGATAAAGAATGGTGGAAACAGTATAACAATCCGGAACTCAATCGGCTGGTGGATATGGCCTTGCAAAACAATACCGATTATTTGAAAGCTGCTCTTAATATTAATAAAGAACTTTATAAATTGAGCCTGACCAAATCGGATTTGTTTCCTACCTTATCGGCGGGGGCGGCGGCATCATCACAAAGACAGATAAATACCTCGGATAAGTTTGCCAGCAATTTTTCCAGCGAGGCAGGTCTGAATTACGAAGTGGATCTGTACGGAAAAATTCGTGATCTGACCTCGGCTCAGGAGGCGGAATATAAAGCAACAAACATGGATAAAGAGGCGGCTCGTCTGACATTGGTTAACAGTGTGGTCGACTTATATTTTAATTTGGAATATCTCCAGAATTCGATTGATGTGACCAAAGCAAATATCAGAGCTTATACCGATATTCAAGATATTATGAAAAATAAATATCTAAGCGGCAGAACCGATGATTTGGAATATCTGGAATCAAAGCAGAGCCTGCTTTCCGAAGAAAGTCGCTTGTTAGAGTTGGAAACTTTGTTTAAGGAAATGGAAACAAGTTTGCGTAATGTCCTTAATCTGAAGGCATCGGATGAGCTAACAATCGTTTACGGCGATATTTTGCGGCAGGATAATTTAGATATTAATACCGACGTTCCGATCGCCGTATTGGCGAATCGTCCGGATTTGTTGGCTTCGCAGTATCGGTTGGAAAAAGCATTTAAAAATCTCAGTGCCGAAGAAAAAAATTGGTACCCGAATGTGTCACTCGGCGGGTTGTTGGGCTCATCATCAAGTAAGGCCAGAACAACTTTTGATTTTCCTTATATTCTGGGAAATGTATCTGTAGATTTGCCTTTCTTGGATTGGAATCGGGTAAAAAATAATGTGAAAATTTCCGAGGCCGATTATCAAATTGCCGTATTGGATTTCAAGGATACTTTAACTCAGGCCGTAAATGAAGTGGCATATTACTATTTCGCTTATGAAAAATATGGCGAACTCTACAAAAATACCGAAGAAAATTATAATAACGCTACTAAGATTACAAAGTATTATGATAGCCGCTATAATAACGGAAAAACCGAATTTAAAAACTTTTTGGAAGCCGTTAATAGCGAAAACTCTTTGAAAAAAAGTTTGATTGAGCAAAAATACCAAATTATAAAATACGAAAACTATATTTATAAAGCGATGGCGGGAAGATATTAGAATGGTAAATATTGATGAGTTGCAACAGCTAAAAGATAAAAAAATTATTTCGGATGCCGAATTTGAAATGCAGAAACGCAGGCTGGCCGGAAAATTGTTGCAAAAGAGCGATGGCAAAGCGACAAAAAACGGTATCGTATATATTGTTTTGGCTTTTTTCTTTGGGGCAATCGGTATCCATAATTTTTATGCAAAATATTGGAAGAGAGCTTGTGTGCAGATGTTTATAAGTTTGTTGTCTTTTTATATGCTTTATATTCCGCTTCTTTTTACATCGATCTGGGCAATGTTGGAACTGTTGTTTGTCAACAAAAGTGCCGACGGGGTGTTTTTTGGCGGAAATCGCAGAATAATCTGGTTATTGCGGGGCCTTTCGGTTTTGGTTTTGGTATGGGCTTTTTCTTCAAATACCATGATTTTTCAAGACGAAGATTTGGATTTGTTGGTAGAAATTTAAAATATTAAAAAAAGTGCTTGCAAATTTAAAAAAGTATGATATTAACTATTCTCACATTGCGGGCGTAGCTCAGGGGTAGAGCGCAACCTTGCCAAGGTTGATGTCGAGGGTTCGAATCCCTTCACCCGCTCCAATTCTAACCTCCCGTGGCGGAGGTTTTTTTGTAGCACGATTGCAAAACAGTAAAATTTGTTTCTGCTGCTTTGTCGATGTATATTAAATTGGTTTGCTTCTATTACGGAAATTTTAATGCTGTTATTCTTTGCTCTTTGTTTATGTTTTCTGGCTGTGTTGTTTAACTTGTATGTTATTGTTGCTTTTATTAAAAGCAAAGGTATGTATCCCCCGTTTATCGTGTCTTTCGGTGCTCATAAAAAAGAAGTTATTGCTGCGGTGGCAAACTTTATTGCCCAAAATAAAAACTTTAAAACCGTCGATCTGGGTTGCGGATGCGGCAGTCTGTTAATTCCTTTGGCAAAAAGGTTTCCCGAAAATAGTTTCGTGGGATATGAATGGTCGCTGTTCCCATATCTGCTGGCAAAATGGAGAACCAGAAATTTGCGTAATGTCACTATTTGGCGAGCCGATTTTTTTAAAGCGGATTTGTCGGCTTTTGATGTCGCTTTATGTTATTTGGGTAACGGCAAGGTCGCAAAAATGATCGCTCAAAAACTTACGGAAGAGATGCAGGCAGACGGCTTGGTAATTTCTGAATTGTTTGAAATCAACGGGCTAAAGGAAAGAGCCGTTAAAACCGTACGGTGCTTCGGTGTTCCGGTGCGGATATATCTATATTATCCGGTGCCTGATAAAATGTAATTCTGGTCTCCTACTTGCAAAGCTCTTTACTTAGGGTAAGAAATTGTGTCGGGGTTATTTCTTCCGGCCGCATTTGTGGTGTTATTCCAATGTTCTTACAGGTATATTCAAGATTGGCATAATTTTTTAAACTCTGACGAATCATCTTGCGTCGCATTGAAAAGGCTTGTGCGGTGATTTTTTCAACCGCCGCTATTTCCTCTTTGCTTAATGGTGTGTCTAACGGCTCAAAAAGCAATACTGTCGACCAAACTTTCGGAGCCGGTGTGAAACATTCGGGATTAAGGTCGTATAAGCGAGTTATCTTGCTTTGCAACTGTGCCAGAATCGATAAGCGGCCGTAATCTTTGCTTTTTATCGGAGCTATAATCCTTTCGGCGACTTCTTTTTGAAACATCAGAGTTAAAGATTGGTATTTGCCGATATCATAAAGCCATTTGGTTAACAGCGGAACCGAAATATTGTAGGGCAGGTTGGATATAATGTGTTTCTTTATGTCTTCTTCATATGTAAAATCATATTGCAAGGCATCGGCGTTGACTATTTCAAACAT
This sequence comes from uncultured Pseudomonadota bacterium, assembly GCA_949292335.1. GTDB lineage: Bacteria > Pseudomonadota > Alphaproteobacteria > RF32 > CAG-239 > CAZU01. Next base: position 9,393 of record CASEYY010000042.1, on the reverse strand, counting down.
ATCACCAAGCTTGTTTTGAATGTCTTGCATAATTTTTATAAAGCGGTCATCCAGCTCAATAACCGTCATTTTTTGCGGACAATTTTTTAATATTGACCGTGTAAGCCCTCCGGGTCCGGGGCCGACTTCAAAAACATGCGATTGTGCAAAATCTTTTATCCCTTGTGATGATAGGGATAAGGCGACTATCTTGTCGGTAATATTGGAATTTAGCAAAAAATTTTGCCCCAAAGATTTCTTGGCCAAAAGTCCGTAACTTTCAACCGTGGTTCTTAATGACGGTAGTGCCGAAAGAGCCGTATCTATATCCATATATTATTATCCTAACCTATTTTTTGATTTCTATAATTGCCGTTTGTTTTATGTCTTGTAATTGCTTCTTGGATATTGATTCCATTTTTTGATTTTCGAGCAAAGTCTTTATTTCTTGTTGGTTAGGTGTAAAATTGGGGTTTTGCTTGGGATCAAAAACCTGTTGCAATTTTAAAATGTAATAGCCGTTGCCGATTAAAATCGCATCACTGATTTCTCCCGGTTTCATCTTGGATAAACGCATTTCCAGAGAGGATAGCATCTTTCCCGAATTTATCCAGCCCAAATTACCGCCGTTGGCCGCCGACGGAGCTTCCGAAAAATGAGCGGCATATAATTCAAAACGCGGGTCTTCTCGTAACTTGGCTACCAATCCTTCAATATCTTTCGCATTCTCTTTTTTGATAAATATCTCCGAAACCAAATATTTTTTCACACTCATGTCTTGGGTTACTTCTTTGATGGTTTCATCAATTTCTTTTTGTGTCAGTCCGGAGGTCTGGTAGAATTGGCGGCGGATTAATTTTATCCAGCCAATTTCGGTGCGAATGTTTTCCGAAAGAGCTTTCATATTTATTTTTTTTCTTAAAGTCGGAATGTTGAGATTGTTCTTGTCAGCCCATACTTTTAACTGTTTTTCCACTTCTTCGTCACTGACCAAAATTCCGGCCTTGGCCAGAGCTTGTGATTTGATTTTCTGTTCCACGGTCTGAGCCAAAACCCGTTCGTTTATCATATCTTTGGTTTGTCCATTGTAGGGAATCGGCGAATTGAGCATAAAAATTTCTCGCTGATCCGATAAGTCCTCACTGGATATAATATCGCCGTTGACCAGTGCCGCTATTTTCAAAGCAGCGGCGTCAGCCGTCGAAATGCTGGCAAAACACAATAAAATAGATAAAAATTTCTTTAGCATATTTTTGCTCCTTATTTATTAATCAGTTCCTATACCGCCAAGTGTTTTTAGGTAAAATGTCAGGTATAGATTAAAATCATTTTCATTGTCTGGGTCGTCGGAATATTCTTTTTCAATGTGAAAAGCCACTCTTGAACATTCGTCTTCATATGCAAAACCGCCGCCATTCGATATGGTCTCGTTGTTGACAAGGTCTTGGCGGCTGAAAACATCTACTGACCAGTTGCGAGTGATTTTTGAGCTTAAAGACAGGTATATTTCTTCACGACGGCTGTCAAAATAATCCGGGTATATAGCTTTGAGTTCTTCGTAGTAATCTTGTTCCGGGAATAAAATATAGGAAACATATAACCTTAAAATATCGGTACCGAGTGAAGAGCTTAATTCACTGTAATTTATATCAAAATCGTCTTTATCTATTTTGAAACGGTAGTTGATGTCAAAATATTCGTTGGGTGCGGCATAAACACGACCGACATAATCGGAAAAATGGCTGTTATCTTCGTATGTGTTGAAGAGATCATTGTCTTTATCAAACTCGTAGGTTTGTGCCAATAATAATGAAGAACGTCCCCATTTCTTGCCATAAAAACTCCAGTTTAAGCCGTAACTGACGCGGCTGCCGGTATCATTGCGGTCATAACCGGAATAGCGATCAAGGTCAAAAACATTGACATCGGTTATTTCAATGTCGCGGCTGTCGTTGTTGGGAATTTTTTCCGGATCATTATCTTGATTGGGCGAGACGGCGGCAACCACTATCGGTTCCAAAATTTGAGAGGTCGTTGCGGTGTTTTTTACAAACGGAAGCCGCCACTCCAAACCCAGTTGCGGAAAAATGCGACCCGTGGTACCGGTAAATTCTTCACCTTCATCATTTAGATATTGGTTAACATAATACAGATCAGACTTAACCGATGCCACCAAACGATACTTTTCACCATAGGGGCTGGTATAAGGTAAATTCCACGCGTTAATCATGGTCGCTCGCTGGGTGGAGGTATCTTCGTCGTCGTGATATACCGAAGCGGTATTAAAGGTGTTCTTAAAATAGGCTCCGTATTTGTCGGGTGATGATATATTTTCATAGGTCATCAAAGGGATAACATAAGGGGTATCGCGGTCTTGCAGATTGTAACTCAGCATATCGTAATAATAACCTTCAACAGCGGCATAGTTGCGGTTATCAAAAGCCTGCAATCTTACCCGCGAGGTGAGCCAAGAATCGTCTTGTTTGGGCAAAGATAAGTCTTTTAAGTAATTATGGTCGGAAACGTAGTTGATATCGGTATCGGCAACCCAATAATCGTTGATTTCATAGCGACCGTATAAGAATAAATTGCCGCGATTTTTATCACTGTCTTCGTCGCGTAAAAAAGTACCGGAAGCATTTAATTCGCCACGGTAGAAATATTTGTTAAAAATACCGGAATAGACTATGCCTTTGTCCGACGATAGAATCGGGTTAAAGGTGAAGTTTTCTTGCGGTGATATATCCCAAAAATATTGGGGTTGGATGGCGGCTCCCAGATAACTGCTACTGAGAAATCGCGGGAAAAGGAATCCGGAACGATGTTTTACCGAAGGATCGGGGTGGGCAAAATAGGGCGAGTAAAGTACCGGCACTCCCTTAATTTCCAAAAAGGCATTCTGATATTCAATATTTTGATCCTTAGGGTCGTGGATAACCTTATCGGCCTTGAGCTGCCAGAGCGGGGATTCCCCTTTGCAATTATCGCAAGGAGTATAAATGGCTTGTCTTAATACCTTGGTATCATTGGTCTTTTTATGAAAAGAATTGGCGGCCATACGCGTTCTGTCGGCCAAAACGACTTTAATATTGGCGACATCGGCATTTTGCATGCGTTCGCTCAAATCTACTTTATCGGCAAACATGACATTACCGGTATCATCCAGCAATACGACATTACCCTCGGCATTTATCTTATCGGTGTTTTGGTCGTAGACAACCTTGTCTGCTCGGAGAGTTATGTTATCTCTGATGATTTCGACATCGCCTTTGGCGGTTATAATATTTTTTTCGCCGTCATTTTCCATCTCGTCGGCACTGAAATAAATGTCGGTCGGCTCTTCGGATGATGTTTTGATTATATCGGTCATATTGTGTTTGGGGTCAACATGACTTTTGGGTTTGGGGCGAGAGGCCTCAATGGTTTTGTTGGTGTCCAATAAAACCAAACTATCATCGGAGGCCAGAGTTATAAAGGGGATTAAACAGGTGCCGGTCAAAAGGAGCAAAGTGCGTTTAGACATCGGATGCTCCTTTAATATAGGGATTTTGTTGCGGACGGCGACGGTGCATCAGTTGCGGGAAAATCAACAGAACCAAACAAGCCGTCAGAGGTATTAAAATGTTGGCATATAACAGCAATAGCCACCATAAATTTTTGGCGGCTAAGTTGCCTGCGGTTAAGTCAATGGCTTGGATTAAGATAACCGATGCAAGCGAAATACAAACGACCTTGCCTTGACCGCGGCGATTGAAGTTGCAGACCAATAATCCGGTGCAGGCTATGAGGGCATAGACCAGAGCTAGCAATGGCGTGGTTATTCGCTTATTGCCTTCGACAAACATTTTGCGTTGTTCGGTAGTGGGAATAGTGCTGTCTTCCAGTGATGTCATCAACTCTTTGAATGACTGTACTCTGACGCTGTTTTTGCGGCGGGCTTTGGTTTCTTTTAGCCCAAAATCAACCGAGTATTTTTCAAAATTAACCGAATAAAAACTACCGCTTTTTTTATTTATCTCTTGGCGATTGCCGTTTACCAATACTATACGGGGACCTTTGGCGGTTTGAATAATCACGCCTTTTTCGGCGGTGGTGGTTGATTTTACTTTGGGATTGCGTTCGTCATTTATCAAGATTCCGCCGACGCTGCCGTCTTTGTCGTGGCTGGTAACGAATACCGTAAGATCCGGTTGAATCGTGGTAAACTCGCCCTCGCGGAACATCAGGTGCGAGACATTGTTTTTAACCTTCCATTCCAAATCATTAAAAGCATTTTCGGCCTTAGGGATGCCGATATTCATTACATAAATATTCAGAAAAACTAAAATAAATCCGCAAAAAATTGCCGGTTTGGAAAGTTGCCACGGACTGATGCCGGAAGACCTCATAACAATCAATTCCTGATCCGATAACATTCGGTTATATACAAAAAGAACGGCCGCAAATAATGATATCGGTGCCAAAATGGTAAAAATACGCGGCATTAGCAGTGAGGTAAGCTCAACAAATATGCCGACGGTGATGCCTTTGGAGGCTATCATGTCCAAAAATCTTAGGGATTGCGAAAGCCAGATAATCGACATCAGCGAAAAACTTATCAGCAAAAAGCCGATAATTATTTGTTTGGTTATGTATGTATTTAGTCTTTTCATAGTTGCCGATTATAACCGCTATATTTTATATTTAAACTGCTTTATGCAAGATGGTCGATTTTTTGTGAATTGTCAAAATGTTTTTAGTAACTAAAATTGTACTTGAAGTTGGGGTTTTTTGCATTTATGATTTGCAACAGTTGTTTAATCTTTTTTGGGAGATATAGATGGTTGAGACTTCGCAGGCCGCACAAATCGCTAATAAATGGCGAAAAAAACGCGGCTCTTTGATTATGGCATTACACGAAATTCAGGATGTTAAAGGTTATGTGGATTGGCAGGACGCGGTGGATGTTTCTTTGGGTATGGGAATACCTTTGGCCAGAATCTACGAGGTTTTGACTTTTTATAACTTTTTTAAGTTGGAAGCTCCCGGAAAGGCTGTCATTTCGGTATGCACCGGTACGGCTTGTTACTTGAAGGGTAATGACAAAGTGTTGGAAAAATTCAAGTCCGAGCTAGGTATTAATGAAGGGGAAAGTACTCCCGATAGAATGTTCCATTTGCAGAGCGTGCGTTGCGTCGGATGTTGCGGATTGGCTCCGGTGTGCGTGGTAAACGGCAAAACTTACGGCAGAATGACACCCGAAGCAGTACCGCAAATTTTGGACGAATGGCGTCAGGTTTTTAAGGAGAACTAATATGGCCGATATGGATTTGGATAAGAGATTTGATATTCACGAAATGGCTAAAAACAAACAGGCCGAAATTGAAAGGTTCGCCTGCTCAATTTATTGTTGCCATTCTACCGGTTGCAAATCTTCCGGAAGTGATGATTTGATTGATTTAATGAAAAACTTTATCGCCGAAAAAGAGGCGGAGGATAAAATCAGAATCGTAGCTACCGGCTGTATGGGACTGTGTGCCCAAGGACCTTTAATCAGAGTGGAGATTAAAGGCAAAAAAGATGTCTTGTTCAAGAGATTGGACAGTGAGGCCGTAGCCGAGATTATGAATGATTATGTGTGGCCGGCACTAAATGCCAAAGGTGATTTTGCCGTGCCGGAAAAGTTGCAAAAATATATTTTGTCGCTTGATTTGCCGTTCTTTACCAGACAAGAAAAAGTGGTTTTGCAAAACACCGGTCACATGGATCCCGAAGATATTCAGGAATATATTGCCAGAGGCGGTTATTTGGCTTTGGAAAAAACCTTGAAAACCATGACACCGGAACAGGTAGTGGCCGAAATTAAAAAGTCGGGCTTGAGAGGTCGCGGCGGTGGCGGATTTTCTACCGGCATGAAATGGGAATTGGCCGCCAAGGTGCCGACAATCGACGAGAAATTTATTATTTGTAACGGTGATGAGGGCGACCCCGGAGCTTATATGGATAGGTCAATTTTGGAAGGCGACCCTCATGCCGTGATTGAAGGTATGATGATTGCGGCTTATGCAATCGGAGCAACAGAGGGATGGTTTTATGTCAGAGCCGAATATCCTTTGGCGGTGGAAAGATTGGAAAAAGCCATCAAAGCCTGCAAAAAGAATCGCTTGCTCGGTAACAACATTATGGGAACTGATTTCTGCTTTAATGTTGATATTCGCCTTGGTGCAGGTGCTTTTGTTTGTGGCGAAGAAACCGCTTTGATTCACTCAATCGAAGGAGCCCGAGGAACACCGCGTCCGCGTCCGCCTTATCCTACCAATAAGGGATTGTGGGGTAAGCCGTCTTGCGTCAATAATGTTGAAACCTTGGCCAATGTGGCAAAAATTTTGCTTAAAGGTGCCGATTGGTTTGCTTCGTTCGGAACCGAAACTTCTAAAGGTACAAAGGTGTTTGCTTTGACCGGTCAGGTTGAACATTCCGGCTTGATTGAGGTGCCGATGGGAACCACCATAAACGAGATTGTTAATGAAATCGGCGGCGGTGTGCCCAACGGTAAAAAACTTAAAGCCGTGCAAACCGGTGGACCTTCCGGCGGGGTTATTCCTAAAGAATATATGGATATGCCGGTGTGCTATGAAGAACTCAAAAAGGTCGGTTCTATCATGGGCTCGGGCGGTATGATTGTTATGGATGATACATCCGATATGGTGTCGATTGCCAAATTTTATCTTGATTTTACGGTCGATGAGTCTTGCGGAAAATGTGCTCCGTGCAGAATAGGTGGTAAACAAATGTTGAGCTTGCTTGATAAAATCAATAAGGGCAAGGGTACCAAAAAAGATTTGGCTCAATTAAGGAAAATTGCGGCGGCTATGCAAAAAGCTTCTTTGTGCGGCTTGGGTCAGACCGCTCCGAATCCGGTATTATCAACGCTCAAATTTTATGAGGATGAATATCAAAACAAGTTGGTGGATAACAAAAAGGCTGCAGGGGAGAACTAACAATGGTAAAGCTTAAAATTGACAATTTTGATGTAGAAGTTGAAAGCGGCACCAGTATTTTGGATGCGGCCAGAAAAGTGCAAATTGATATTCCGACTTTGTGTAAGCACCCCGATGTTGATCCCTCTGCCGGTTGCGGTATGTGTATTGTAAAAGTAGGCGGCAGAATTATGCGGTCTTGCAGTACTCCGGTGGCCGAGGGAATGGAGGTTGTTACCAACGATGCCGAACTGCGGGAAACAAGAAAAACCGTGTTGGAGTTGATCTTGAGTAATCACCCCAATGATTGCTTGAAATGTGCTCGAAGCGGACAATGCGAATTGCAGGAAATGGCTATGCAAATGGGTGTTGACCGTGATGAAATTCGTAAGATTTTGGCACCGTCAGAGAAAGACGAATCGACTCAGGCAATAGTGTTGGAACCGGCAAAATGTATTGTTTGCGGTCGCTGTGTCGACATTTGCCAAAACCAGCAAAATGTTTGGGCTTTGAGTTATCAAAACAGAGGCTTGGCAACTAAAATTACCGGTGCTAATGACACCGAGTTGGCAAATACGCCGTGTATTAAATGCGGTCAGTGTGCTGCTCATTGTCCGACCGGTGCGATTGTTGAATATGATGATACTCAAAAAGTTTGGGAAATGCTCAAAGATAAAGATTTATTTACCGTAGTGCAAATTGCTCCGGCAGTCAGAGTGGCTTTGGGTGAAGAATTCGGCTATGATTTCGGTGAAAATTTGACCGGCAAAATCTATGCGGCATTGCGGAGAATCGGCTTTAATAAAATTTTTGATACCAACTTTGGTGCCGATTTGACGATTATTGAAGAAGCAACCGAGTTTGTCAGAAGATTTAGCAATAATGATAATTTGCCGATGTTTACTTCTTGCTGTCCGGCATGGGTGGATTATGTGGAAAAATATTATCCGGAAAATATTCCCAATTTGTCGAGCTGTAAATCTCCGCACCAGATGGTCGGTGCCGTAGCTAAAACTTATTATGCTCAAAAAGCAGGAGTGTCGCCGGATAAAATGCGGGTAATTTCGATTATGCCTTGCACGGCAAAGAAGTGGGAAATTCACCGCCATGAGAGTATGTCATCTTCAGGATATCAGGATGTTGATGTTGTTTTAACAACCAGAGAGTTGGCTAAAATGATACGGCAAGCCGGTATTAACTTTAAGGGACTGCCGGAAGAGGTAGCCGATAGTCCGTTAGGTGAATATTCGGGTGCGGCAACCATTTTCGGCGTTACCGGCGGTGTGATGACGGCGGCTCTACGCACTGCTTATTTCTATATTACCGGTCAAGAATTGGGTATGCTTAATTTTGCCGAGATTGACGGCCTTGACGGAGTTAAGGTGGCAGAGGTTGATATCAACGGAACCAAGATTAGAATCGCGGTGGTAAACGGGGTCGGCAATGTTGAAGAAGTGATGAATACAATCAGAGAAGCTGCGGCCAACGGTGAAGAATTGCCGTATCACTTTGTTGAAGTAATGGCTTGTCGCGGCGGATGTATTGCCGGTGGCGGACAGCCTAAGGTGATGATGCACAATTTGCCGAAACCGTGGGGTATTAATGATGAAATTCGTAAGCTTCGTTCAAAAGGATTGAATGATGAAGACGAAGAAGCGGCTAATCGGATGTCGCATCATAACAAGTCGATTAAACAAGTGTATGATGAATTTTTGGGTAAGGCCGGTGAGGGTAAGGCTCATGAGCTGTTACATACCAAATATCGTCAACGCGATTTGTATAAATAATGAAAAGCCGGATGAAAATCCGGCTTTTTTATTAAATTAAGCTTGCCAAGAAAGCTAGATTAATATAGTTTGTAAATTGCCGAAGCGAGAGGCTTTGGTGGTGTCTCAAAAACATCACATAGGTAATAATCTCCCGAGGGGGAGTGCGTGAGATAAGTGTGCTTGCACAACGAATAAACGCGACTGTACCTATGCAGTTTTTGAGCTCCTCCGCCTTAGTTTTATAAGGCGGTTTTGTTTTATAACAAAATAAGGAGTTAAAACTGATGAAATTAGCAACATTAAAAAAGAATATTAGTGCCGATTTAGCCGCTAAGCTACGGCAATTAAGGCAGAATAGAGGTTTGAGTTTGCAAGAAGCGGCTTTGCTTGTAAATATACCGCTACAAGTGGTTTATGCCATGGAGCAAGGAAAAAGTGCGAGCCTTAAATATTATATCAGATTGCTAAAACTTTACGGTAAAAAGCTAGAATTTACGGTAAGTGACTTAGAGTGATTAGATTCTCGGGACATGCCCGAGAATGACAAAAACGGCGTATAATGGGCAACTAATACAGAAAACTCCTTTAAGGCTGGGTCATGTACCGCCAGTACACTCCCGTCGCCTTAAAAAAGTTTTCTTATTATTTGCCTCATTCTCCACCGTTTTGAAAAAACTCGTGTTGAG
>CASEYY010000041.1 GCA_949292335.1 uncultured Pseudomonadota bacterium | reverse complement strand
TTTTAAGAGATTTCTATTTGAGGCTGAAAAATAACGGCAAACCTGGAAAGCTTGCCGTTATTGCTGTTGTGCATAAAATGATTACGATATTAAATGCTCGATTACGTGATTTTTATGCTTGACTTTCAATATCGTTGCTTATAATACCACTTTTTCTGCACCAAAACAACATCGTATTTCTCTAAAACAAACCTTTTGTTAAAAATCAATCTCTTACAACTACATACCAAAACCTTAAGGCAGAATCGCTCCTCTTCTGCCTCATTTCCTCGATTCTATTTAATGAAAGGTTAATTTTTTCTTAGTTTGGCTAAATTTTTTTGCCAACTCAAAATAACTGCAATTATTCTTGCTCCTCGCCGCCGTTCTTCATTTTTTCAAGTTCGGCCAAATCTTCTTCATCAACTTCCGTCGCTTCAAACTTATATTTTTCGTTAAACCAATTTCCCAAATCAATATCGGCACATCTTTTTGAGCAAAAAGGACGATATTTCATATCTTCAACTTCTTTTTTACAAATCGGACATTTCATTTTTCCACTCTCCCCGTTCCTCTGCAAGATGTACATTCTTCGGTAAACAAATCTGTCAAAGTCGGTCTTCTTCTCGATCTTATAATCTCTACATTACCGGCTCTGGTTAACCCCAAAACGGTTGCTTTCATAGGGTCATCGGCCAAGCAGTTGTTTAAGGTCTCAATAATGTTTCTTAAAAACTTAAAATCGGTAAGTCCGGCAAAATCTATAACTATTTTACCCGATAAATTTCTTAAAATTATCTGCCTGGCAATTTCTTCTGCCGCTTCTTTATTCAAAAGACCGACATTTCCTTGCAAACATCCCTCTCCGCTGTCAACATCTATGGCAACAAACGCTTTAGTTTCTTCTATAATGACTCTGCCGCCGCACTTTAGCTTTACAATTTTTGCCAAAGCCTCACCAACCATTTCATCGATTCCGGCATTTTCAAAGGCTTTCACATCATACTCAACATCAACCTTTTCTTTAAGCTCACCCTCAAGCAGATGAGAATTGACCACCACTTTTTGCAAATAACTTATATTACGGTTTATCATCTCATCTAAAGCATTGTCGCGGCAAAACAATTTTTCCGGAGCTTTGGCAGTCTTTGCCTTGCTTATAATATCGGCAAAAACATTTTCCAAAACCTTACTTTCATCAATAATTTTATCAAAATCAACCTCTGCCGCTTCGGTTCTGACAATCCAACCACCCTCGCCAAGCCTGTCCGTCGCCTGTCCAAAAAGCTCATCCCTTTTTTCTTCATCGGTAATTTTGCTCGAAACCTGAATTTCGCAACCATACGGACAAAAAACCACATACTGCCCTGCTAGCTGCAAAAATCTCGACAATTTAGCCCCTTTTTCGGCCCTTTTTTCTTGTATAACCTGAACAATAATGTCTTGCCCCTCATTAGCACGCAAATCTTCTAAATCTCTTTCTGCGGCATTAATAAAAGCTTCTTTTTCATCGCCGATATTTACAAAATATCCTTCATGATTATTGGCGGTCTTAATTTTTTTTACTATCTTGCCGATAAAAATATCCCCCTCACCGGCATTATTTTTATCACCAACTACAAATTCGGTCAATTTTCCGTCACACAATCCGGCAATTTTCTTAACCGAACCTTTTTCTTCGACCACAATTTTATCAATCATCATCAATTTACTCCGGCTCCGTTTAGCAAAGATTTAGCTTCATATAGCGGCAACCCTACCACTCCGCTGTAAGATCCGTTCATATTCAAAACCAAAGCGGCCAAACAGCCCTCTATTTTGTATCCGGCACAACCGACCCACTCTTTTGAAGCAACATACTCCTCAATCTCCTTTTCCGACATATGTTTCATTTTTATTTTGGTAGTATTTAATCTGATAGCTATATTTTTATTTTTATCAACCACACACACCGCAGTTAAAACTCTGTGGCTTTTACCGGAAAGCAACCGCATAACGGCAACCTGCTCATCGTCATTTTTGGATTTTTGAATTATTTTATTATTGCACACCACCACCGTATCCGAAGCCAAAACAACTTCACCACCATTTTTTTGAGCCACCGCCCAAGCTTTTTCTTTAGCCATTCTTTTAACATATTGGCTTGCCTTTTCACCTTTTTTTGGTGTTTCGTCAATATCTGCGGGCTCAATTTTTTTGGGTTCGAAACCTATTTGTTTAAGCAAAGCTATTCTTTGTGGCGATTGTGATGCCAAAATAAAATCTTTCATAGATTAAATCCTATTTATTTAAAAACAAAAAGGGTTTTTAGCAAAAACTAAAAACCCTCAACCTTAATAAAAACTACACTTCGTCGTCGTAAGTTTTTTCCATTCTTTCGTGACGTTCCTGAGCTTCGATAGACAAAGTTGCAACCGGTCTGACCTCAAGTCTTTCAAGCCCAATCGGATCACCGGTTTCCTCGCAATAACCGTAAGTCTTATCTTCAATTCTTTTCAAAGCTTCATCGATCTTTACAATCAGCTTCCTTGCTCTGTCACGAGTTCTCAATTCCAAAGCCTTATCGGATTCCAAAGAAGCTCTGTCAATCTGATCGGGCTGGTTAAGACCGCCTTGTTTCAAATCATCCAAAGTATCTTTTGATTGACCGATTAAAGATTTCTTCCACTCCAATAACTTCTGTCTGAAATACTCCAGTTGCATTTCATTCATATATTCTTCATCTTCCGAAGGCCTATAATCAGGCGGCAAAGAAATGGCACTGTCCATTATTCCAACTCCTTAAAAAGCAATTATAAAAATTTTAACTCAAGATATAATAAACAAATAAAAATTCAAGTAAAATTATTGCTTTTTCCTTTGCTAATTCTACCTTGTAAGTTTTGCCAATTCGACCTCAACCCGCAGTTCGATTTCTTGTATTATTTCCTGCAACTTGGGGTCGCTGGTTTCGGTATCTTTTTGCTTAACAAGCCGCGAAATGTTAATCAATTTATCTTTATCAATTTCACCGGCCAACAATGACTGCCTTATATCTTCCAGACCATCCAGCAAATCATTTCCTTTTTTCACCATCTTATTTCTTTTTTGTCTTTCTTCCTCATCGTTAACCATCTGTGCCGCAAAAATGGCATCAGCCGAGGTCATTGCCGCCGTATGTTGTAAATTTTCGGTCTGAGAAGTACTGCCCGTTTTAAGGTAAGTTGCAAAACTTTCACCGGAGTAAGATTTTTTTATTCCCTTGCTCTTTGATAATTCACCGGTTTTTCCCAAATCATCTATCTTAATCAAAAAATTTACTCCTAGTAGAAAACAAATACCATATCATTATCTTTTTCTTTATTGCACAACTTCATTGCAACACTTGCCGATATCGGAAAACAGTAGTTACCGTTGTTATCACAGCCGCTTGGAGCGTTTTTTGGTAAATCAACAGTCTTATTATTTATGGTCAAACTATATATACTTGACCTTTGGTCTTTACTCCAATTTATTTGAGCTGCATTTACACAAATTTTTTGCGATAAATCTTCAAAAATAATTGCATACCTATCGTTATTTTCCGCATTAGGATCCTTATCAATTCTCACTTCTCCGCCGCTGCGACTTCGCAATTTATTGTTAACACACATCTGAAAAGGGGCAATTTTATTATCGCACAAATACTTTGAAGTGTCACCGTTGTCAAACAGCACATTATAATTTCCCTCAAATCTGTAAATATCGGAAATTGCTTTTTGCAAATCTCTGACTTCACCCGAGACCATATTTTGTGTAAATATGGCATAAATACTGTTTATAAGCTTAATGATTGAAACTCCGAGCATTATTATAATCGTTAAAACACCAATAGCTTCAAGCATGGTTGCACCGGACTGATTTATTTTATTTATGCCGGACATTTTAACCCCTCTTCTTCAATTTTTTTATTAAAACAACAATCTTGTTGTTTTTTGTTTTACTTTTATTGATATATTATATATATAATATTGCCAATGGCAATTATATCTTTTTCATCTGGAGATTAAAATGAAGAAATTTTTTACATTTTTAAGCTTTTTTTCAACATTAGCCTTGTTACAAGAAGCGGAGGCTCTTGATTACAGACCTTATGTCGGTGTTGGCTACAGTGCCGACCACATCAATTATAAAGCAACACCTACCAACATAAATATGAATTCTTACACTGCTTTTGTCGGAAGTGAATACAACAAATATTTTGGTACCGAGGTGTTTTACCAACAAAGTACGACCTGGCACAAGGTTGTTGATGGCACCAAAATAAGCAGTGATTTCTACGCCTATGGTCTTGATACCTATACCTATCTTCCTTTAGGTTGTGAACAAAGAATAGCACCCTTTGCCACACTTGGTATCTCCGGATATGAATTCGGTAAAGACAACAAAGACTGGGGGCTTGGTTACCGTATGGGCGGAGGCCTACAATATAAAATAACCGACAATATAGCTGTCAGAGCACTCGGCCGCTATATCTTAACCGATAAGCTCGACGGAATGGATCATATATCCGAATTTTCACTTAATTTAAAATATGTTTTTTAAGGAATAAAAAATGAAAAAATTTCTTCTCTCTTTTTTATTGCTTATGCTTTTTGCTTGCTCAAAAGAGGACACCACCGCCGAAAAAGCAGCCCAAGCTGATCAAACCCTGGATAAAGAAACGGTTTTTTCTTTTTCTTCCGACAATTTAACGGCAGGTTGCAGTAGCTCATCAGAAGTTGTATGTACCATAAGTTTGGCAGTTAAATGTATAATTGACCCTAATTTTGCCGAATGCGAAAAAAACAAAAATATTTTACCTGATTTTATCTTTATGCAGGATGAAACTCTGCAACGACCAACATTTCAATCATACCAAATTACCAAAATGAAACCTCGTGATGACGGCGCCGTTGAGGTATATACCCAAAGTTCATGCAATGGTAGTTGGTTTGGTCTGTGCAACGGAAACATCATATATGTCATGAAAAATTACGATTCCAAATGGCATATAATAGATATGTATGCTGTAGAATTTTAATTTTCTGACAATTTATCAACCAAAAGATAGAACTCTCTTTGTTCTTGCGTGTTGATATGCGGTAATGTTTCTGCCTCAATCACAAAAACTTCTCCGGTTGTCATTTTGGCAATATCAACGGCTATATTGTCATCTAAAACCAACTCACCACTGTCAGCAAATTTTTTTAGATTTGACAGATAAACATCATATTTTTTCTTATAATCCGGCATATTTATTTTTCTGTCATATTCAATAAATTTTTTACTGTCCGGCAATTTTTCGACTTTGTGCATTTTATCTGTTTCCGGAATAAAAAAATCAGGTTCTTTTAACTGTCGTACATATCTGGCTTCAGCAAATTGACAAGCCATCACTAAAATTAAAAACAATAAAATTTTTCGCATATTTATAACCATAAATTAACAATTAAACGATAGCATCATGTTATCATGAAAAAGATTTTTTTTATATTAACAAATTTAATTTTTTTAAGCCGTTTTGCCTTAGCGGCCGACTGCTCATCTTTACCAATAAACCCGGAAATAGAACTAACTTCTTCTTTTGGCAAACTGACCGGTGTTTATGATAAAAGCCAAGAAGAAATATCATCTTTGGCAGAAAAATTAAATAGTATAGAACACGGACTTTTTGCTTCTGGTTTATCAACGGTAAATATTGATTTTGACATATCTCTTGAAGCAGAAGGTGTTCAAATTGATGAAAAAACATATTGTATAATACCGGCAAAAATAAATTTATTTTTAGGTTTGAGTAATCCAACAATTTATCTTTCAAAAGAACTGCAAGCAGAAAGCTGCGAGTACAATATTGTATTATACCACGAACAGGTTCATCATCAAATAAATGTTGCAACCCTTGAATACTATCTTCCTTTATTTAAGGATGCCGCCGAAAAATTATCGAAAAAAATAACTCCGATAAAAACCGATAACTTAAATAATACTCAAGAAAATATTTCACAAATGACTATAGAATTTAATCAAAAACTGCTTCCTTTAGTAAACTACATAAAAAAAGAGATTATCAATCAACAACAAAGACTTGATAAACCCCAAAACTACAAATTTGAAAGTAAGCTTTGTCAATAAAGCTAAGAAGCTCTGCCGCTTAATACCTCTTCCAAAAAGCTTTCTATCCCCTTATAGGCATAATCAATAAAAGTTTTATCTTTTGTTGAGTTATTGTGATAATAAATTCTCACTGTGGTCATTCCTGCCTCTTTGGCAAATTCAAGATTAGAATAGCTATCATCAACAAATACACAATCTTCCGGTTTCACATTTATTTTTTTACAAAATTCTTTATAAACCTTTGAATTTTCATTTTTTTTATATACACCAAAATCTTCCACCGAATAATATCTGTCTTTAAAAAATTCATACAAACCCAGATGTTTAAGAATTTTTTCCGAAGCATAACGGTCACTGGCGGTAAACACATATTGTTCTGCCGGAACCTTTTCGATTTTTTCCAATAGATTATCGTATGGAACTATTTTTTCAACCGGCTTTCTCTTATGGTAAGCAATAAACAAATCTTTTGGTTTTATATTGTAATTTTGATAAAAAATCTCACCGCCGTCACGATAAATTTTATATGATTCGGTAACTAATTTTTTAGCTTTTTCTACATCCATATCAAGGCCCAAATCATAGACCAAAGCCTCAGCCATAACGGTATCGAGAATATCGGCAAAATACTCTGTTTTATTATACAAAGTATCATCTAAATCATAAATAACAATATTTTTACCTAAAACCACATTATTATCCTTTTGTTAGCACAAACAGCGGGATTGTAATAAAAAAATACTTAAAAATCAATAAAAATCAAAGATTCCAAATTGGATTTTTTACATTTTTTTCCAAAAACTGTTGATGTTGTTCCTCAAAATTTTCATCAATATTAAAAACTCTGGGTTTTCTAAAATTATTTCCATCACTTTTGTTTACTAATTCTATTTTATTTTGTTGTTTTTTAGCATCCAACAACAAACTTGGCTCTTTTCCGCCTAACAATTCAAGATAAACCTCAGATAACAGTTGAGCATCAAGCAAAGCCCCGTGAAAAGTACGAGCACTATTATCAATTTCAAATCTTTTACATAATGCATCGAGGCTGCACCTTGCCCCCGGAAACATAGCTCTGGCAATTTCCAAAGTATCAATACAATTATCCCAAGACATTTGTTTTTTATTAATTTGCTTTAACTCATAATTAACAAAATTCATATCAAAAGAAGCATTATGAGCCACTAATTTATCATCACCTATAAAATCCAACCATTTATCGGCAATTTTATCAAAAGTCGGATAATCTTTTAAAATTTCATAAGTAAGACCATGTACCTTAACAGCATCTTCCGGAACTTCTCTTTCCGGATTAATATACTGATGAAAAGTTTTACCGGTAGGTAGATGATTAATCAACTCCACCGCCCCTATTTCAATCAATCTATGACCTTTAGCATATTCAAAACCTGTAGTTTCTGTATCAAAAACAATTTCTCTGACCATTAATTTTCTTCCAAAGCACTTATAATGTTAATTAATTCTGTTTTAAGGATATTAAGCGGACGATTAGTATCAATTATAATATCAGACAAATATTTTTTATGATTATTATTCATTTGAGTATTATTTATCTTATCAAAATCTTCAGCCGAAATATTATCTCTTTTCATAACGCGTTGCTTTTGTGTATTATAATCAACATCGGCTAAAACTATGACATCACAGTATTTATCCCAATTTTTTTCAAAAAGCAATGCTATATCTAAAAAAGCAATATAATTATCTTTAGCTTTTTTATTTATAATTTTTTTAATCTTGGTATTAAGAATAGGATATATAATATCTTCCAATTTTTTTAATTTTTCTTTATCGGAAAATACTATATTTCTTAAATATCTCTTATCGGCAATTCCGTTTTTAACACTTTCGGGAAACAATGATTTAAGCCTAATTAAAAAATTTTTATTATTATATATTTTTCTAACCCAGGCATCGACATCATACACGGCATAACCAAGACCTCTTACAATATTTGCCAAGGTAGTTTTTCCGCATCCTATTGAACCGGTAATAGCAACAAGCTTCATTTTTTTACCACCAATCAATAAGTTAAATAAGTTTTACACAATTAACGGTTTTCCTGTGTATAAATCAAGCAAACCCCGTTATGCAGTTTAACTTATTCTCGCAATATAAAATTTAATTTTACCACTTATGAACAGAAGATTTTTTTATCACAAGGTTGTTGATATGTTAAATTATCAACAGTAGGAAAAAAAACAATTATTAACGAAATATTAACGATGATTCAAAATATTAAAAAAAGGTTAATATACGGATTCTATCAAATTATAAACAACACTAAAATCTGTGTATATTTCTGCAAACAAAAAATTAATCCACAAGACTCACAATAATATACAAATAACATCAATATATTTTAAAATATATTGATAGGGAAAGCAGAGTGTTGATAAAATAAATTGACAAACAAGCAAAAAAACAATATATAAAAGCAGAGTAATCTGATATTCACTTTTCTTACTAAATTTCCCAAAAAAGGTACACATGAATTTAAAAGATTTAAAACAGAAATCTCCCGCTGAGCTATTAGCTCAAGCCGAAGAATTAGGTATTGAAGATGCTTCTTCAATGCGTAAACAAGACTTAATGTTTGGTATATTAAAAAAAATAGTTGGTGAAGATGAAGCTATTACCGGAGAGGGTACGATTGAAGTAATGCCAGACGGGTTTGGATTTTTAAGATCATCGGAATCAAATTATTTGGCAGGACCTGACGATATATATGTATCCCCTTCTCAAGTAAAAAGATTCGGATTAAGGACCGGTGATACTGTAGAAGGAGAAATTAGGGCTCCGAAAGAAAATGAAAAATACTTTGCTTTAGTAAAAGTAGACAGAATAAATTTTGACGACCCAGAAAAATCAAAATTAAGAGTTAATTTTGATAACTTAACTCCTTTATATCCGACTGAGAAATTAAATTTTGACATTATATGCGGCGACAAAGATTACACTACCAGGGTGATTGATTTAATTTCACCGCAAGGTAAAGGTCAAAGAGGTTTGATTGTAGCCCCTCCTAGAACAGGTAAGACGGTAATGTTGCAAAATATAGCACACGCCATAGCAACCAATCATCCGGAATGCTATTTAATGGTATTGTTGATAGATGAAAGACCGGAAGAAGTTACCGATATGACACGTTCGGTTAAAGGCGAAGTTATATCATCAACCTTTGATGAGCCTGCTTCAAGGCATGTACAAGTAGCCGAGATGGTAATAGAAAAAGCCAAGAGGTTGGTTGAAAACAAGAAAGATGTCGTTATTTTACTGGATTCCATCACTCGTTTAGGTCGAGCTTATAATACTGTTATTCCTTCATCTGGTAAGGTTTTAACTGGTGGTGTTGATGCCAATGCTTTACAAAGACCGAAAAGGCTTTTAGGAGCGGCCAGAAATGTAGAAGAAGGTGGTTCTTTAACTATTATAGCCACAGCTTTAATTGATACCGGATCAAGAATGGATGAGGTTATTTTCGAAGAATTTAAAGGAACCGGAAATTCGGAAATAATTTTGGATAGGAAATTAACCGACAAGAGATTATTCCCAACCATTGATATAACTCGTTCTGGTACTCGTAAAGAAGAGTTATTGGTTGATAGAGATACATTAACCAAGATGTGGGTATTGCGTCGAGTATTAATGCAGATGGGTATGACCGACGGCATGGAGTTCTTGCTTGATAAATTAAGAGTAAGCAAAGATAACAAAGATTTCTTTGCTAATATGAATTCTTAAGATAAAAAAGCTTCCCGAGTGGAAGCTTTTTTACTTCATTTTTAAAATAAAGTTTTTAACATCAGCCATGTTATCAAAAATATTTTGAATATTAAGTTTTCTGATTTCATTTATGTATTGCGGTGTACTATATTTTACAAAAGCAACAATATTCATTTTAGCTTTTTGAGCTGCAATAATTCCGGGAATTGAATCTTCGACAACTATGCAATCAGATGGACTAAAACCGAGAGTATCGGCAGCCAACAAAAAGATATCAGGCTCCGGTTTTCCATACTTAACCAAATCAACCGTAAAAATCTTTTCCGGCGGAAAATATTTTTCAATACCGACTTGTTTAATTTTCAATTCGGTTTTGGCGAAAGTACCTCCGGTTGCAATGCATTGTTCAAAATCGTTTATTTTAAAAATTTCTTCAATACCGTCGGTTAAAGCAACACCTTGTTTTAATTTTTGCATATCGAGCTTTAGGGCTTCATTCCAAAAATCATCTGAGATATTTATTCCCATTTTTTGCAACACGGCTTTTTTATCTTTATCGCTAAGACCGCCGATATTTTTATTTGTGGTTTCAAAATTCCAATTAAGATTAAAATATTTATTAAGCAGGTCCATTCTCGATAAGACCCACAATTTTTCGGTATCAGCAATTACACCGTCAAAATCCCAGATTACTAATTTTTTCATTTTTACCCCAAAAAAATCGATTAATTCTAAAGGCCGTACGGAGGTTTTTTAATTAGTCTATGATAGTTTTATTAAAAAAACATAAATCATCTCTCAGAAGTCAAAAAAACGGCTTTTTTTTGGAGTCGCTTTTAAAACTTGCTTTAATGAAACAATCTCGTTATAAAAAAGCAATAAGAGGAGAGAAAAAGTGACAAACCAAACTATTTATGCTTTATCGACGGTTTACGGAAAATCTGGTGTTGCCGTAATCAGAATTTCCGGAGCCGAAGCACTAAAAGCAGTTGAACAGATGACCGATATTGATATAAAAAATATCAAACCGCGTTATGCCTATTTTTCCAAACTTCACAATTTGGATAGAACCGAAAATTTGGATGAGAGTTTGGTTTTGTATTTTAAGGCGCCGAATTCTTTTACCGGAGAAGATATTGTTGAATTTCAAACTCACGGTTCCAAGGCTGTAATAAGTTCGGTTATGAATTGTTTGTCGCAAATCGAAGGTTTTCGTATGGCCGAACCAGGAGAATATTCCAAACGCGCTTTTTATAATGGTAAAATGGATTTGACCGAAGCAGAGGGTTTGGCTGATTTAATAGATTCCGAAACCTCAGAACAACAAAAATATGCCATGCGTCAGATGGAAGGCGGATTAAAGAACTTATATGAAAATTGGCGTTCCGAGCTGGTAAAGATATTGGCTCATTTGGAAGCATACATAGATTTTCCTGATGAAGACATACCTTCTTCGGTAATAGATAATATGAATAACACTGTATTTAAACTAGAAAACGGCATAAAAGAACATTTGAACAGTGATTCTATAGGAGAAAGATTACGCGAAGGCTTTAGAGTGGTAATTGTCGGAGCTCCCAATGCCGGCAAATCAAGTTTATTAAATGCCATAGTAAAAAGAGACGCGGTTATTGTTTCTGATATTGCCGGTACTACACGCGACGCCATAGATGTCCACTTAGATTTGAACGGTTATCCGGTAATGTTTACCGATACGGCAGGTTTAAGAGAAACCGAAGAGGAAATCGAAAAGAAAGGCATAGATATAGCCTATGGTAAAATTCATGATGCAGATTTGGTAATATGTTTATTTGATGCTTCATCGGACACGGTTCAAGTGTTTGACAAAATAAGAGATTCATTAAAAGATAAGGCTCTTTTTGTTGCCAATAAGAGTGATAAAATATCTCCGGAACAATGTTTTGAATTGGAAAAAGCAGGATGTTTGGTCATTTCAGCCAAACAAAAGCAAGGGGTAGATAAGGTTTTGCAGGCGATATTCCAAAATATCAAAGACCGTTTTACTTCAAACTCCAATCTTTTGATTACCAGAAGCCGTTATAGAGAAGCTTTGAAAGATGTTTTGGAAAATCTGCAAAACTTTAGTTTTGATAAAGAGATTGAGCTGACGGCGGAAGATGTTCGTCTTGCCGCCAGAGCTTTAGGTAAAATCACCGGTCGGATAGAAGTTGACGAGATTTTAGATAAAATATTCGGTGATTTTTGCATTGGTAAATAGAATCTTGTTAAATTTTGTAAAAAGGGCGTTTTGGTGACGCTCTTTTTTTATGGCTTTTATTGATTTATAAATTTTTTTGATTATAATGCCGGCAAGATTTAGGTAAAATTTTTTAAGGCCTCATAAAAAATGAAAGATTTTTACGATGTAATAGTTATCGGCGGCGGACATGCTGGATGTGAAGCTGCGGCAGCTTCGGCACGGATGGGAGCCGATACGGCACTTATAACCCATAAGATAAGTACTATCGGAGAAATGTCTTGCAATCCGGCAATCGGCGGATTAGGCAAAGGACATTTGGTCAGAGAAATAGATGCTCTTGATGGTTTGATGGGCAGAGTAATCGATAAGGCCGGCATCCAGTTTCGTATGCTCAATGCATCTAAAGGACCTGCGGTAAGAGGCCCCAGGGCTCAGGCCGACCGTGAATTGTACAAGAAGTATATGCAAGAAGCTTTGATTGAACAAAAAAATCTTGAAATAATAGAGGCAGCCGCAGAAGGTTTAATTTTTGCCGAAGATAGCGTTTGCGGAGTTATTTTGGCCGATAAGAGTGAGATAAGAGCAAAAGCAGTAGTTCTCACCACCGGAACATTCCTCAACGGCGTAATGTTTACCGGACACGAAGCAACCATTGGCGGTAGGGTTGGAGAAGTTTCTTGTAGCGGCATAACACCGTATTTAAAGCAAAAAGGACTAAAAGTCGGTCGTCTCAAAACCGGCACACCGGCCAGACTTGATGGTAAAACCATAAACTGGGATATATTAGAAAGACAAGACGGTGATGAAGTACCCTGCCCTTTTTCTTTTTTAACTACCGAGATTACCACACCGCAAATAAGTTGTTACATAACACATACCAATGAAGAAACTCATAAGATAATCCGTGATAATTTCTCTAAATGTGCACTGTTTTCCGGTCTGATAACCGGTATTGGACCGAGGTATTGTCCCAGTATCGAAGATAAATTAGTAAAATTTGCCGACCGAACCAGTCACCAAATTTTCTTGGAACCGGAAGGATTAAACACCGATGTTGTCTACCCCAATGGTATATCAACCTCTTTGCCGGCAGATGTCCAAGATGCCTTCATACACACCATAAAAGGCTTGGAGAATGTCAAAATTCTGCGTCCGGCCTATGCTATTGAGTACGACTATGTAGACCCCAAAGAATTAAACCATTGCTTAGAAACCAAAAAGATTTCCGGATTATTTTTGGCTGGTCAGATTAACGGTACTACCGGCTATGAAGAAGCTGCAGCCCAAGGCTTATTAGCCGGTATCAATGCTGCTCTTAAAACTAAAGACGGTGGCGAGTTTGTTATTGACCGAAGTGAAGCCTACATTGGAGTAATGGTAGACGATTTAATCACCAAGGGTGTCGATGAACCGTATCGTATGTTTACTTCGCGTTCGGAATATCGATTATTTTTGCGCTCGGACAATGCCGATATGCGGCTAACCGAAAAAGGTTATGAAAAAGGTTGTGTTTCAGAATTAAGATACGGTGTATTTAAAGCTAAAAAACAAGCTGTTTCCGATTTCAAAAAGTTTAGTGAAGAAACTTTTGTAAGCTACGATGTTCTGGCGGATAACAATATAAATGTTAAGAAGGATGGTAGCAAACGCACCTTATTCAACATTCTTTCATACAACGATGTTTCACATGAAACAATATGCAAAATGTTTCCTGAAGTTGCCAAAATTCCTTTGGATGTATACGAACAAGTAGAAATAGAGGCCAGATATTCCGGCTATATAAAAAGACAACTTGCTGATATTGAAGTCTTCAAAAAAGACGAGAATTTAAGAATAAGAGAAGATATTGATTATACCAAAATCGGCGGACTTTCACGCGAGATGACAAGCAAGCTTTCAGCTGTCCGTCCTGCAACCATAGGTGAAGCCTCTCGCATCCCCGGAGTTACTCCGGCAGCAATCACCGCACTTTTAGGATACATCAAAAAATGAGTTACCCAGATATAACAACAGCTATATCTCTTTGGCAAGAAAGTTTAAGCGGAAACTGTAAATGGAATAAAGAGAAAGCCAAAGAATACATATTTCACACATCAGGTGTTGCAGAATCCGCCGAAAAGATTGCATTATCTTGCGGTATTGAAGGTAACAAGGCTTATGTTTTGGGATTGCTTCATGATTACGGAAAAATTCAAAATGAAAAGAAATCAAGAACCGCACATTTTATTTTTGGTTACCAAGAAATGAAGAGAAAAGGTTTTGATGATGTTGCCAGAATATGTATCACCCACTCATTTCCTGATCATAGTTTTGCTTTTAACGAGTACTCTTCATATAGTATCAAAGATTTGCAAGAGGCAAAATCAATTATTTCAAAGCTAGAATATGATGATTATGACCGTTTAATACAGCTCTGTGATATGTTTTTTGAGGGTATGAATAAGATATCATTTCAAGAGCGAATTGCAGGAATTCGCCAAAGATATAATTTATCTGTATTACAAACGGCAAACTTAGAAAAATATACCGCCGCCAATAAAAAGTACTTTGATGAAAAATGCGGTTGCGATATTTATAAAATTTTAGGCATATAAAGAAAATATTAAACAAAATCTCATAATATTACCCCCATTATAGAATAATGAGAGAATATATATGCAAAGATTTAATTACCATAGTCATACCAATTTTGCCGGAATATTTGACGGTCGCAACACTGCCGATGAGATGATTTCTGCTGCCGAAGCTTTTGGTTTTGAAGAGTTTGGTATCAGCAATCATTTTATTTATCACCCTACCCTTGCCAAAATTCCGTTTATTCATACGCAAATGTTTGGTGATATAAATAAGCTCATTGATGTATATAAACGAAATTATGAAGATATAGACAAGGCCTCCGAACACCATAAAATAAAAGTTCTCAAAGGTATGGAAGTAGACTTTTTTCCGTCCGCAAAGTGGCGTAACAGTTTTGAAAAAGCCATAAAGGAGCTAAAACCTGATTATATAATCGGAGCCACGCATTTTATCAGAAGTGCCGACGAAAGTTTCATGTGTAACATTTATCATCTCAACAATCTTCCGGAAAGCATTACCACGGAAGAAAAAGAAGAGTTATTGCGAAACTACTGGCTAAACACCGAAGCAAGCATAAAAAGCGGATATTTTGATTTTATAGCTCATTTTGACTATTGCTGCCAGTTTGACTTATGTATAACAGAATCTTGGAATGAATATAAATATAAGGTAGTTGAAGCCTTATCTGCAACCGGAACCGCCTGTGAAGTCAATACAAACGGCCTAAGACGGATTGGCCGTCCCTACCCTGATTGGTGGCTGGTGAAAGAAATGATAAAGCGGGACATTCCTTTGTTGATTAGTGATGACTCTCATTTTGCAAATCATGTTGGTTCTTATTTTGCCGAAGTTGAGGCTAAGTTATCGGAATTTGGTTGTAAGAATCGTTTTTCTTTTCATAAATAGATTCAATTATCACTGTTTAAGTTATTGAAAATATAGCTGTTTTTGTTTTTACTAAAAATAGTGTTTATAAGTTGTCTTTTTGTGTTTTAAATTTTTTATAATTTTTATAAAAATAAGTTATGAAAAATTTAGCAGAAAAATACAATGTTTCATGTGAAACAATCGACCAATTAAAAACCTACCAGTCATTACTCAATGAGTGGCAGCAGAAGTTTAATTTGGTGAGCAATTCGAGTTTGGCTGACGCATGGAACAGGCATTTTCTTGACTCTTTACAGCTTCTGCAATACCTCCCCGAACAGGCAAAAACTTTGGCTGATTTTGGCTCAGGTGCTGGATTTCCAGGGATGGTAATTGCTATCGCTTCTAAAGATAGAACGCCGTATTTAAAAGTTACACTGGTTGAAAGCATAAAAAAGAAAACGCTGTATTTAAATGAAGTGGCCGTAAAAACCTCTACCAATGTCGAAATAATCAACGACAGAATCGAAAATATAAAGAATCGTAAGTTTGATGTGATAACATCAAGAGCCATGACCAATCTTTCCGATTTGCTCAAATATGCCTTGCCCTTTTGCCATCAAAAAACCGTTTGTCTTTTTCCTAAAGGTCAAAGTTATGCTCAAGAATTAAAAGAAGCACACAGTCTTTGGAAATTTAAATGTCAAATTGCCGCAAGCGACTTTTCGCCCGACGGCAAAATCTTGATAATAACCGATATAGCAAAGAAAAAAGGAGGAAATAAATGCCAAGAATTTTAGCTGTTGCCAACCGCAAAGGCGGCGTCGGCAAAACCACAACCACGGTCAATGTAGCCACAGCCATGGCGGCGGCCGGAAAAAAGGTTTTGGTAATCGACCTCGACCCGCAAGGCAACGCCTCAACTTCCATGGGAGTTGATAAAAAAGGCAGTATGCCGTCTTCATATGATGTCTTGCTGGGTACTCGCCGTCTCACCGACGCCGTAGTTTGGACCGAAATACCCAATTTTTCGATAGTCCCGTCATCACCTGATTTGGCTGCCGCCGAAATAGAATTAGTTGATGTCGAAAAACGCGAATTTTCTCTCAAAAAGGCTTTGGGCAAAGAAGCGGTAAACTATGACTACATTCTCATAGACTGTCCGCCGTCATTAAGTCTTATAACCGTTAATGCTTTGGTTGCTGCCGATGCTGTTATCGTTCCGTTACAATGCGAATTTTTAGCCCTTGAAGGCATTTCTGACCTGATCCGCAACATAAATGTCATTAAGAAAAACTTCAACCCTTCACTGGTTTTGCAAGGTGTTGTCCTCACCATGTATGACAAACGCAACAACTTAACTCAAATGGTTGAAGATGATGTCAGAAACTTTTTTGGTAAAAAGGTGTATGATACTGTAATTCCGCGCAATGTTCGTATATCAGAAGCCCCCTCACACGGTAAACCCGTTTTGATTTATGATTTCAAATGTCCGGGCTCCCAAGCTTACATCGGCCTTACCAAAGAAGTATTGAAAAGAGAAAGAGAGTTAATCGCATGCTAGAAGAAAACAAAAAAAAGAGTTTAGGTCGCGGACTCGAAGCCCTGCTCGGTGAAATGAACGAGGATATCGTTAACAGCGAAACTTCATATCAAAAAGCAGATAACAATGTAAATGTTAATGACATTCACATTAGTAATTTCCAACCGCGTAAAGACTTTGATGAAGACGCGATAAACGCCTTAGCCGCTTCCATCAAGGAAAAAGGGGTGTTGCAACCGCTCATCGTTCGCAAAACCGCAGAAGGATACGAACTTATTGCCGGCGAAAGAAGATTAAGAGCCTCCAAAATTGCCGGATTAACCGAAGTACCGGTAATTATTAAAGAGCTTTCCGACAACGAAGTTCTGGAAATAGCTCTTATCGAAAACCTCTTGCGTGAAAACCTGTCAGCCATAGAAGAAGCAAACGCCTATCAAAAGCTGATAGACAATTTTTCACATACTCAAGAAAAAATCGCCTCAACAGTTGGTAAGTCTCGCAGTTATGTTGCCAATACGCTAAGACTTTTAAGCCTGCCGGAAAAAGTTCAGGAAATGGTAAGTCAAGGCAAACTTTCTGCCGGACATGCTCGTTGTTTGGTCGGACTTGACAATGCCGAAGCATTGGCCGAAAAAATAATCAAAGAAGATTTAAATGTTCGTGATACCGAGGCTTTAGTTGCCAAACAAAAAGAGGCTCCTGCCACTAACACCAAAAAACCTCGCCTGCAAAAAAACGGAGATATTTTGGATATAGAGCAAAACTTAAACAAAAATTTAGGTTTACGCATAAAAATAACTCCCAACAAGCAAGGTGGCGGCAAGGTTGTCTTGCAATATGCTTCTGTTGCCGAGCTTGATATGATTATTAACATATTGGAACAGAAAAAATCAGCGGAATTAAACATTCAAAACACTGTATTTAAAGCTCCGGAAGCTTCCAATGAAAAATTTTCAATCAAATTTGTAGAATAAAAGAAAGGATAAAAAATGACTATTTTGGAAAAAATGCTGGATACTTGTGCTAAGGCCGGATACGGCACCACAAAAAATGTTGAAAAAATTGCCCGTGCCAAGCAAATGATGTTTGGTGACGAAGAGTGGCAAAGATGTCCCTGTGATGGTCAAAATCCCAAAAGATATTGTATCTCCGAAACCTGTAGGGCCGATATTGAACGCGACGGGGAGTGCCACTGCCACTGCTATTGCAAAAAATAAAAACAAAAATTAAGGCTTCACTCAAGAAGCCTTTTTTATTGCCATTTACATTATTTTTACCTAATATAAAATAAGATTTGAACAGCGGATAAAAACGAGCAAAGAAGAGGGCAACATAATGATTAAGAAAATACTTTTCGGAACAGCTGCAATGTTTCTTATTTTTGCCGGCGGAGCCGGAACGCAGAGTGATAATACATTATTACAAGGCGGCGGCTTTTTGGGACTAATCATAGGTCTTGTGGTTCTCTACATTTTTGCCAAAATGGCCTGGCGAGCCATAGGATGTTTGCCTTCATTAATAGTTTTACTGGCGGTAGTATTTTTCATTCTCTATGCCATCGGAGCCTTAAAAGACGGAATATGGGGCATAAGTGATAATATCAAAACCTTTTTGGGGCAAGGGGTAAAGACATCATCGGAGGTTATAGCCAATGCAAATGTTGAGCCCGAAAAAGAAGTTAAGTTTGAAGAAACCGGAACGGTAAATTTGGTGGGTGAAGATATGCACCCCATAATCAGCGAAAACATGGGCGATATTTTGCAGCCCAAAGCCGAGAAAAAGAAGAAAAAGAGCAACGAATTTAACCCGCTTAATTATCCTTACACCATAGGGGTTACCAGAGTCATTAACGGTGATACTTTGGCTCTTGGCGGTCGAGCAATTAAACTCTATGGCGTTGCCGCGCCCTACAAATCACAAACTTGTGCCGATTCTTCTGGCAAGGGCTACAAATGCGGACAGCAGTCAATATCATGGTTAAGTAACTGGCTGGCTGACAATGATGTAAAATGTCATATTTTATCTGAAGACGACCGAGGCAACGCCTACGGTGTATGTATGTTAGGCCCCTATGATATCGGAGCGGCTCTGGTAAATTCCGGTTGGGCGGTTGCCGATACCAGACAAACCAAAATATATTTACCGTATCAAGAGCAAGCCGTAGCCAACCGCCGTGGTCTGTGGCAAGGCGAATTTTATATGCCTTGGGATTGGGAAAAAATTCAAGCACGTAAAGCCAATGTTAAGATAATAAACAAAAAGAGTAACAGCGGTCGTCGCAAAGTTTGGTTTAATCCGTTTGAGTAGTGAAATGAAGAAAACCTTTATATCTAAAACCGAAACGGAAACAATATCCCTTGCTGCTCAAATAGCAAAAGTTGCCGAAAAAGGAGATGTTTTTGCTTTGTACGGGACGCTGGGCATGGGAAAAAGTGTTTTTGCCCGAGGGTTTATCCAAACACTTTGTCAGGCCGAAGAGGTGCCTAGCCCGACTTTTACATTAGTCCAAGAATATGATGCTCCGGATTTTGTAATATACCATTTTGATTTATACCGCCTAAAAGCACCTGATGAAGTTTTTGAGCTTGGTTTTGAAGAAGCGGTTTATGGCGGGGTATGCTTGATTGAGTGGCCGGAAAAAGCCGGTTCATGGTTACCGCGAGATATTTTTCGGGTTGAATTTTCCGCTGACGGCGACCAACGAATAATTAGCATAAGTAGCGATTCCACAAGCAAAAACAACCGTCTGGAACAAATAAAATGAACATTCATGCTTCTTGCGTAAATTTCAAAGGAAAAGGAATTTTATTGCTGGGAGATTCCGGTTTCGGCAAATCGGAAATGTGCCTAAGGCTGATATATGATTACGGTGCGGTTTTGGTTGCCGATGACCGCGTTGATATAACCATCAAACAGCAAAGCGTATACGCATCCGTGCCGCAAGTTTTAGCCGGTCTGCTTGAGGTAAGAGGAATAGGTATTATAAAGCTAAAATACCGCCGCAAAAGCAAAGTAGATATGGTTGTCAAACTTACCAATCAAAAAATTGAACGTCTTCCGGAAAAAGAATTTTACGATTTTGACGGTATAAAAATGCCGCAGATAAGTATAAACCCGCAAGAACATTCCGCACCGGCTAAAATTTTAGCCGGATTAAGTTTGCTGTGAGGATTTGGTAAATCTCGGTTGATTAATTGGAAGCCGAGTATTAATATACATGCAAATTTTTAGTTTCAATATCAGGAAATTAGCATGATTATCTTAATAAAAATCGAAAAATTTTTGCGTCGCCAGGGCAAGCCGTTGGTAAACTTTATCTTTAAGGTCGGCGAGCTTTTTATCTTTATCAGCCAAACGGTTTACAACTGTTTTACCCCGCCGTTTTATTGGCGTAACTTTACCAGACAAGTTATAGATATGGGCTTTTATTCTTTGCCGGTTGTAGGGCTGACCACTATTTTTGCCGGTATGGTTATTGCCCTGCAAAGTTACTCAGGTTTTGCCTCTGTCGGAGCCGAAAGCATGGTTGCCAGTGTTGTATTAATATCCGTAACAAGGGAATTGGCTCCGGTTTTATCGGCATTAATGGTTGCCGGTCGTATCGGTGCAGCCATGGCAGCAGAGATTGGTACCATGCGTGTTACCGAGCAGATAGATGCTCTAACTACTCTTTCGACCAACCCGTTCAAATATTTGGTTTCGCCGAGAATTTGGGCCGGTTTGGTTGTAATGCCTATTTTGGTATTAATTGGTGATGTCATAGGAATTTTCGGTGGTTATGTAGTCGGGGTCTACAAGTTAGGCTTCAACCCAGCCAACTACATCAACGCCACTTTAGATGAACTGCAAGCTCTGGACATCACTACCGGTGTGGTAAAAGCAGCGGTTTTTGGCTTTATAATTTCATTGATGGGTTGTTATAACGGCTATAAATCCAAGGGTGGAGCTCAAGGAGTTGGTGAGGCCACAACCAATGCGGTGGTATCATCTTCCATTTTAATTTTGATATTCAACTATATCGTAACCGAACTATTTTTTTCCAGATAAAAGGTGAGCCAAATGTCCGAAGTAAAAATAAAATTAAGAAATGTAAATAAATCATTTGGTAAAAAGATTGTTTTACGCAACCTCAACCTTGATGTTTGCAAAGGAGAATCTCTGGTTGTTATCGGAGGTTCTGGTACCGGAAAATCGGTTTTGATAAAGTGTATTCAAGGTCTTTTAACACCTGAAGACGGCTCCATACTGGTTGATGACCAAGAAGTTGTTGGTATTGATGAAAAAGACAAAGAAGCCTTGCACTCCAAAATGGGTATGCTCTTTCAGGGCGGAGCCTTATTTGACAGTTTGAGTGTTTGGGAAAATGTTGCTTTTGATTTGTTAGAAAACAAAGGGTATAACAAAAAAGACGCTCGTAACGAAGCTATAAGAGTTTTGCGTTCGGTTGGTCTTGACCCCGATGTTGCCGACTTATCACCGGCAGAATTATCCGGCGGTATGCAAAAACGCGTAGGCTTGGCCAGAGCCATAATTTCGCGTCCGGAGATAATCTTTTTTGACGAGCCGACAACCGGTCTTGACCCGATAATGGCCGATGTAATTAATGACTTGATAGTTGAATCCGTAAAAGGGTTGGGAGCCACGGCATTGACCATCACGCACGACATGGCCTCGGCTCGCAAAATCGCCGATCGCGTCGCCATGCTATATAAGGGTGAAATCATATGGCAAGGAACGGTGAAAGATTTGGATAAAACCGATAATCCCTATGTTGTTCAATTTATTAACGGTCGCTCGCAAGGACCGATAAAAACGGGAGTTTAACTTTGGTAAAAAAAGAACTTAGGCAATATGTTTGTCAAAATTGCGGAGCCGTTTATCCCAAATGGCAAGGAAAGTGTGACACTTGCGGTGAATGGAATACCATTGTTGAAGAAATAATCGGCGGCGGCGGTTTTTCCAATTTTAACCCTCGCAAAAGCAAGGGCAGGGAGATAGAATTTTTTGCTTTAAGCGGGGCTCAAGAACAGCTTGACAGGCTTTCTACCGGCATTAAAGAGCTTGACAGAGTTTGCGGCGGCGGCTTGGTAGCAGGCTCGGTAATACTAGTCGGCGGCGACCCCGGAATAGGTAAGTCCACCCTGCTTTTGCAAGTATGTGCCAAAGTTGCCGATTTACCATCTCAGCCAGAAGTTTATTATATCTCCGGAGAGGAGGCGGTTGATCAGGTCAGATTAAGAGCCAAAAGACTGGGATTGGAAAAGTCCCCGGTAAATTTAGCTTCCAGTACTGAGATAAAGGATATTATAACTACGCTTGAAAAATCAAATGCTGCTGTGGTAATAATCGATTCCATCCAAACCATGTTCTTAGATGAAGTTGAATCAACCCCCGGCAGCGTAACTCAAGTCAGAGCCTGTAGTTACGAATTGATAAAACTGGCCAAACGCAAGGGGTTTACACTGTTCTTGGTAGGCCATGTAACCAAACAAGGGGAGATTGCCGGTCCCAGAGTTTTGGAACACATGGTTGATACGGTATTATATTTTGAAGGCGAGAGGGGACATCATTTCCGCATTTTGCGTGCCGTTAAAAATCGTTATGGTGCTACCGATGAAATAGGTGTTTTCGAAATGCAAGATAAGGGTTTGGTCGAGGTTGCCAATCCTTCGGCATTGTTTTTGGCCGAAAGGCAAGGCAATGTTTATGGTTCTTGCGTTTTTGCCGGTATAGAGGGGTCAAGGCCGGTTTTAGTAGAAATACAAGCACTTGTCAGCCCTACCAGTTATGCCAGTCCCAAAAGAGCAGTCGTAGGCTGGGATTCCAACCGCTTGGCCATGGTTTTAGCTGTTCTGGATGCTCGTTGCGGAATGAATTTAAGCTCTCAAGATGTTTACCTAAATATTGCCGGTGGTTTAAGAATATCGGAACCGGCAGCTGATTTGGCGGTTGCTTTGGCTGTAATATCATCACTAAACAAAAAGACCTTACCTGCCGATATGGTTGTTTTTGGCGAGATTGGTTTGTCAGGGGAGATTAGGGCGGTCTCACAACCATCACTAAGGCTAAAAGAGGCCAAAAAACTCGGTTTTCACAGTGCCATAATTCCGCAAGGCCGCTCAACCGATAAAAAATACTCGGTTGAAATGGATTTGCACGAAATGGGAAATGTTCAAAGATTAATAAATTTACTTAATTAGGGCTTAGAGATGTACCAACTGAATAATTTAGATGTGATCATACTGATAATTGTTGCTATATCCGCATTGATAGCATTAAACAGGGGATTAATAAAAGAAGTTTTATCGATAGTAGGCTGGGTTTTAGCCACCGCATCAATAATTTACCTGTTGCCGGTATTTCTGCCGCTAACTCAAAAATTTGTATCCAGTGGGCTTTTAGCTGGTATTCTGACCACATTAATCATCTTTATAGTATTTTTCATCATTTGGATTTATTCGACCAGTAGTATTGTTGGTAAAATTCGCACCAGCAAGCTCAATGGACTAGATAGATTCTTGGGTTTATTTTTCGGCATTATGCGAGCTTTTTTGCTGGTTATATTATTTAATATAATGGTAAGTTGGATTATTCCCGAAGACAAGCAATCCGAGGTTTTAACCGAGTCAAAATACTATCAGTTGGCCGGTTCATTTGCCAAACCATTAGAAGAGATGATACCGCAAGAAACTCTTGATTTGATAAAAGAGAAGACTCAAGCTTTGAGTGCCGAAGAGCCGTCTAAAGAAGATGAAGAAAAAGACAGCTCGTCAGAACTCTTTGAAAAACTAGCCCGCCCGCAAATCAAAAAGAGCGTAAAGAAACAAGTATCAAAAATCAGCGAAGAGGTAGGCTACCACCAGTCCGAACGCGAAGACTTAGAGCGGTTGATTGACAGTGTTGACTAAACTCAGAAATGATACAATAAGTTTAGTGATGCAGACCACTCGCTATACTCGTCACCAAAGGTATAATCAGCAAAAGCACCAAAGCTCCAATCCGTGTTAAACTGGTAATTTGCACCAATCTCTAAGTTTCCTAAAGTACGGTTTTGAGTTCCGTCAAGGACTAAACCATCGCTGAGTTGTATATCTTTGACCGAGTTAAAAGTTTGGATAAGAGAAGGTTTGAAATAGATTTGAGCCAAAGCACCATTATCAAACATCATGTTTTTAGCAAATTTGGTACCGAACTCAACTTCCACATAGTGCAGCTTGTCATAATCCACGGATTTTCCGGCATTATCGGTAAAGCCATCAAGATTAAGCATTTCGTATGTTATCCTCAAGGATGGTTCGATTGAAATATCTTTAATTTCGTTAAAAATATACGAAACATCAAGAGATGCACCGACAATGTGTCCGTCGGTATCGGCGGTTACACCATCATTTGAAGAGAAATCGGCTTTAAGCACTTCTCCGTATATAGCAGCCACTGTAGACAGATGATTTTTATCCATTCTGTAGAATATTCCAGCCAAATAGCTGTCGATAGAAGTCTCTGCTGATCCGCTAAAGTTATATTTATCGGAATTTCCGCTAAATTCGTACGAACCATCTCTTACCGAAGCCATAATACCAACTTTGTGAGTTCCGTCAGATACAAGGTCTAAGCCGGCATCGACACCGCTGATTTCTGCTTCGTAACTCAAAGGGAATTCAACATTTGCTTTTGAATATACCGGAGAAACAAAGGCAGAAAGGCGAGCGGTTTCCGGCTTACAATATAAAGCTTTTGAAAAAGGCGTTTCTTGCAAACAAGTTCTGACATTTAGATGATTTGGAGCAATATTTTTTCTCAAATCAGCAATCAAAGAATGATTTTGCATTAAAGCATTTTCTAACAATCCGGCGTAAGCGGCAACTTCGCTCATCACATTAGTCGAATAAGCATACCATTTATTTCCGCGATTGATGGTATCCCAAGCATATGAGCTTCCGTCCACACGCCAAATATTAAAATCAGAAGCGGTGTGAGTATCATCATTTTGAGCGTCAACAAATAATATTTCACCTTTACTCATATTGTTAGAAGTTGCAAACAAATGAACATTAGTGGTTCCTTGTACATCGCCTTCAATAGTCAAGACATCGGCGGAGCTTGCATCAGGATTAATATTTAGCTTCAACAAAGCGTTATTTGAAGTATAATTTCCTTCAATAGTAAAATCATTATCGGCAGATGTGGAAGAAATATCAAGCACCCCGTTATTAAACAGATTACCGGTCATAGATAGGTTCTGACTGGCGGTTTCAACGGTTACGCCGGATCCTATAGTTACATTACTGTCGGTATTTAAGTCCAAATCACCCGACAACAAAACCGTTGTCGGATAAGTTTCAGGGTTATCAGACAACAAAAACATATTATCAAAACCGATAATGTCGACGGTTCCGGTTCCAATGTCAAAATCACCATTTTTCAAGGTAATGGAAGTGTCATCGGCAGTAGTTCCGAAACTAATACCCAAAGCAGAATTTATTCCGCCCTCCAAAGTGATATTTCCGGTAATATTTTGAGCAAAAGTAATATAGTCAAAAGACCCGCCCATCTGTGCCTGATTTGAGAAAACATTATTTCCTTGTAAGACAACGCCGTTTTCCAAATCAATAAGAGCACCGTTTCCGGCATTTAAGTTTTCAATAGTTGCGCCGAACTTACCATTTAATGTACCGCCGTCATCTACCGTAACATTAGTTGCGTTACCGAAAACATCCGCGACGGCGTCCTGAGAAATTGAAGCATTTTCCAAATTTGAAGCATTATGCAACGTAATAGATCCGCCGGTCATAGTCAGTCCCGACAATGAAGAATTATTGGCAACACTGGCTTGTCCGTCGAACATCACCATATTATTAATGATGCCGCCGGTTTCCAAATAGGTTTCGCCGTTGTTGAGAGTAAGGTTATTAACTGTGCCGCCGTTCTGGACATTAATCCAGCCGGCATTTTGGTTTACATCAGTGGCGACACCGCTTACATATAGATTACCGTTATCATTGACAGTTACATTATCAACATTTCCGAAGGCTTGTACGGTAATTCGTCCGGTATTTGTAATATCGGACCCGCTCACGGTCAAATTACTGGCATTTCCGGAACCCTGCACTTCGACATATCCCCCGCCATTCACGGTTGTTCCGTCAGAAAATCCATTATTAGCCACATAGAAATTACCGCCTTGATTGACAGTTGTATTGGTAACATGACCGTTATCAAAAACCGAAAAATTACCGCCGGAATTAACGATAGTACCATCGGCAGTTGCATCTTGAGCTATACCAAGTTGAGGATATCCGGTATGTACGATATAATCATCATATGTTCCCGAAGTATAGTTGTCAGCCAAAACACTTGTTGAACACAAGCTAAAAAAGGTTGTGGTTAAAAGGAATAACGAACTTTTTTTAGACATCATAACAAGAATCCTCCGAATCGCTTATGAGTCGATTCTAGGAAAAAAATATTAACAAAATATTTATGATTCATCTTTATGATTCGCGGAGTCCAAAAAAGTCGATTCCTTTTAGTTTGAAAAAGGTATTTTATAAGACTTTTCTGGAATTGAGAGCCAACTGAATTGTTCCCTCATCCATATAGTCAAGCTCAGCTCCCATAGGAATACCTTGTGCCAAGGTAGTGATTTTAAGGTCATAAGTTTTGAATTTAGAGAACAGATAATGAGAAGTAATTTGTCCGTCGATGGTTGCAGGTAATGCCAAGAGCAGCTCTTTCACCTCTCCGGAGGCTACTCTTTTTTCCAAGCTATCGATATTCAAGTCTTCCGGAACAATGCCTTCCATGGCCGATAAAACGCCGCCCAAGACATGATATTTTCCCTTAAAAAGGGAAACCCTTTCCATTGCCCACAAATCAGCAACATCACGTACCACACAAATAATCGAATTATCGCGGTTGGATGACGAACAAATCGGGCAGGGACTTACGGTATCAAAATTTCCGCAGATTTCGCAGGTTTTAATATTTTGAGCTACATTGTTTAATGCGGCAATCAAAGGTTCAAAAGCGGTCTCTCGTTTATTCAAGAGGTGCAAAACAATCCTTCTGGCCGAACGAGAGCCGAGAGAAGGTAGTTTTGCAATTTGTTTTATCAATACTTCAATATCTTTTCCTGCCATTACAACCTCTTAGAAGGGTAATTTCATACCACCGAGGTTTAGTCCGCCGGTCAGAGCAGATACGCTCTCGCTCATTTTAGCGTCAACTTTATTTTTGGCATCGTTATAAGCAGCCAAAATCAAATCTTCTAAAATATCATTTTCATCGGGGTTTAGCAGAGATTTATCAATATTGAGCTTAGTCATATCAAATTTCCCGTTAAGAGTTATTTTAACCAAACCGCCGCCGGAAATTCCTTCAACTTCTTCCTCGGCCAATTTAGCTTGCTCTTCTTGCATTTTTTTCTGCATCATTTGGGCTTGTTTCATCAAGTTCTGAATATTCATCATGTCTAACTATCCTCATCAAAATATGTGGTTTCTTCGTCAAAGAAAGCAGGTTCTTCACCAGAATCATCTTGTTTGATGATTTTTCTGGTCATGGTGTCGATTTTAGCACCTTTGAATTCGGTCATTATAGCCTTAACCAAAGGTAAATCCATAACATCTTTTTTCTTTTCTAAATCTTTGGCCGCCTCTTTATCGGCAATGGTTTCACCCAAGGGGCCTTTTTGAATATTTATTTTCCACTTAATACCGGTAGCTTCAATCAAGGTATTTTGCAGATTGAGCAAGAAATCATTATTTATCTTTTCGCTGGTATTAACCGACATTTCACCATTAGCAAATTGGTTAAAAGAAAAATCATTTTTAATGGAGTAAGCCATCATGATTTTTTTGTTTTCGATTAAAAAATCCACCATTTCTTCTGGGGAGGAAAAAACAATCTTTGCAACAGCCTCGGAATTTTTTGTTTCAAAAGAAAGATCCTCGGTTTTTAGCGAAGCGACAGGGGTCAGGCTGTCAGAGTTTTTTTTTAAGCCGTCCAGAATCTCAGCCGGAGTAGGTAGATTTGCCGAAAAGGCAATTCTGATTAAAATCATTTCCAGAGCATCGGCCTGCAGCGGAGCAATATTTATTTCGCTCAAACCTTTGATTAGCATTTGCCAAATTTTAGAAAGAACGGCAATAGGAATATTGGGGGCTAAGCGATTGCAAAAATCTTTCTCATTTTCCGAGAGAGCCGAGCTTTTAAGTGCTTCGGGAACGATTTTTACCTTCGCCAGCATATGAGTCAAGTTAATTAAATCCTGTAACAAAGTCAGCGGATTAGCACCGTTTTGATGTTGATTGGCAAGGTTTTCCATAACCTTTTCGATATTTCCGCCGACCAAAGCTTCAAACAGCTCGAAAGTTAAAGTTCTGTCGGCCAAACCAATCATGTCTTTTACGATATCGGTCTTAACTTCACCGGCACCCAAGGAGATAGCCTGATCAAGCATTGACAGACCGTCGCGGCACGAACCATCGGCAGCTTTGGCAATCAAATGCAGAGCCTCATCCTCGGCCTTAAGATTTTCTTTTTCGATAATATTTTTAAAATGAGCAACCAGAGTCTCGATAGAAAGTCTTTGCAAATCAAATCTTTGGCAACGTGACAGAATTGTAACCGGAACTTTTCTGATTTCGGTAGTGGCAAAGATAAAGATAACATGGGAAGGCGGTTCTTCCAAAGTTTTAAGCAGAGCGTTAAAAGCTTGTTTTGACAGCATATGAATTTCGTCGATGATATATACTTTATAACGGGCATTGGTGGGTTTATATCTCACCCCGTCCAAAATTTCTCTGATATCATCGACGCCGGTTCTGGAGGCCGCATCAAGCTCCAATACATCAATATGGCGAGATTCGGCGATGGCACGGCAGTTTTCACAAATTCCGCAAGGATTAATCGTCGCACCGGCAGAAGCGTCTTTTCCGGTACAGTTAAGAGCTTTGGCGATGATTCTGGCGGTAGTTGTTTTACCGACACCTCTTATTCCGGTAAGGATATAGGCATGGTGCAGACGGTTGTTTTTTATGGCATTTGTAATGGTTTTGACCAATGCATCCTGCCCCAGCAGTTCATTAAAATTCTGCGGGCGATATTTACGAGCCAAAACTACATAATTTTCTTGTTTATCTTCAGCCATAGTCAACCTTATAAAAGATGGCGGAGGAAAAACGACCTTAGGCTAAATCGTTACGGCTGCTTTCTTCCGAACCTGACCGGATTGGCGACCAGCTAACCCGTTTCCCTCCGCTAACATCATTAGCAAAAAACGCCATTCATTTCAAGACAAATTATATCCTACTCACTGATTTATTGAAATTCCCATGCTTTTAAGCTGTTGCCTGATTACTTCAGCTTCATCGTTTTCTGATTTTTCAACTTCCATGATTGGTTGTTGCGGTAACATTTGTCCATATATGATAATCTGAGCCAAAGCATTATCCTTACCGAAAATTTGCGGAGCTTTATAATCGCTGTCAAAGACAAACTCCGGCAAAGGCTGTGATACAGTTTCAAAATAAGCACTTCCGTTGTCAACCGGCATATTGCCTAAACGGCTGACTTCAACAACACTTAGGGAGTGTTGATTTGAGCCGTCTTTAAAGAATCTTATTTTGCCGTTAATCCCGCTAAATCCGGCAGTATCGGTAATATTATCATTGATATTTTCTGCTGTTGATGAGGCCAGTTGCGAAGCGATTAACACTCCGTCATAGGCAAGGGTGTATAGACTACTTGGCTTTTCGTTAAAGACTATATAGTACTGGGTTGCGAAGTCGGAAGTAGGGTTTTTATCAATGGTTGGGTACAGACTTTTGCTAAAGACAGCTTCATTATTGAGTTTAGAGCCTTCCCACATTGAAGTACCCAAAAACTGTACTTGCGGATAAGCCACATCATAATACGAGAACATAGCCACTGCGGCCGTAAGTTTGGCTCCGTTTTCGGCAATCAGTAAGGCATCAAAGCCGACATCGCCGAGGCCTTCGCGGGTCGACAGTTTTTTAAGGTCATTGGCCGCTTTTGTATCTCCGGCATTTGCCTGAGTCTGTAAAGCAGCTTTAATTCTTGCGACATTTGCATGCCGTTTGTCGTAATTTGACATTTGCTTTGCCAAGGATGAAAAATCTGATGTTCCTGGTTCGAAAAAGCCTATTTTGGTAATTTCGACATTATTTTTTTGGGCTGCTTTAACCGCGGCTTTGGCGACCGCCGCACCGGTTCCGTTATCGGGAAGCAAGAGTGCAAATTTTACGCGTCCCTGTTTTGCGGCATAAGAGATAATTCGGTCAACTTGCTCTTCAATCAACAAACCCATTGAATATACTGTCGGTTGCAACACTTCCTGTGCGGTAGAAAAAGCAATAACGGGAATGCCGCGGTAGATAGTTTCGTTTGAAATGGCCTGAACTTCCTGACTTTTGAGTGGCCCGACAATAAGATCGGCACCTTGGTTAGCTGCGTTTTCAATGGCAATTCTGGCTCCGGAAGGAGTGCTTTGGGTATCATAGTACTGCAAAACTAAATTAGGATTATTTATTTGGTTAAGAGCAATCATTGAAGCCTTTTTTAACCCTTGACCATACTTTGCGTCAGCTCCGGTTAAAGGCAAAAGCATGGCGGTTCTAAAGCTTTTTCCATCAGAAATACCAATTTCTTCAATGTCGGTAGAGTAGCTTTCGGCACCGCCTTCATCTTTGATGGCGTTGGAAGCACAGGAGGAAATGAAGAGACACAGGCAAATAAGCGAAAATTTTTTAAACACTTGCAATTTATCCTAAAATATAAAACAATCTTACCGATAAGTTTTAGCTTAAAAAACTTTTGTTGTAAAGAGAGGTCTTAATGAAAAGCGGTATTTATCTGGTCGCCACCCCCATCGGCAATATCGGAGATATTACCATCAGGGCTTTGGAGGTGTTGAAAGCGGCGGATATCATAGCTTGCGAAGATACCAGAGTAACCAAAAAATTATTTACACTGTTGGGGCTAAACAAAAGCGACAAAGAATTTTTTGTAATGCACGACCACAACGAAGAAGAAACAGCTCAAAAACTGATAGATTTTGCTGTTTCCGGCAAAGTAGTTGCTTATGTATCAGATGCCGGCTCTCCGCTGATTTCCGACCCCGGATATAAATTGGTAAAACATTGCCGCCGCCAAAATGTTTATTTTACGACGATTCCCGGAGCATGTGCTGCAATTTGCGGTTTGCAACTGTCGGGACTTCCCAGCAATAAGTTTATGTTTGTAGGCTTTATTCCCAACAAAGAAAAAGCCCGCCAAGAAGTTTTGAGCCGTTACAAAGAATTGGATGCTACACTTATATTTTACGAGACCGCCAATCGTTTACTCAAAACTTTGTCGGTAGTTTCCGATATTTTTGGCGACCGCGAAATTGCGGTTGTCAGAGAAATAAGCAAACTTTATGAAGATAGCAAAAGCGGCACGGCGGCAGAACTTATAACATACTATAACGACAACCAGCCCAAAGGGGAGATAGTTTTGCTTATCTCGCCGGCAATGCCGGAAGATATGATAATTGAAGATTATGTTGATGAGCTCAAAAAAGAGCTTGCAGGCAACAAATTGCGTACGGCTGTCGACCATATTGTTTCAAAATACGGGCTAAATAAAAAAGAGGTTTATCAAAAGGCTTTGGAGCTGAAAGATGCTGAGTGATTTTAGCGGCAAATTTGCCGAATACATGGCAATTTTTTATTTGTATATCAAAGGATACCGTCTGGTAGAGCACAACTACATAACCGGCCGCGGTACCGGAGCCGGAGAAGTGGACATCATTGTCAAAAAAAGACAGTTATTGGTTTTTGTCGAGGTCAAAAAACGAGGAGATTTGGCAAAAGCGGCCTATGCGATTCAAGCCAAACAGCAACAGCGGATTCGCCGTGCTGCCGAAAACTTTGTTGCCAAACATCCGCAATTTTCCGATTTTGATATCAGATTCGACGCGGTTTTGGTAAAACCGCCTTTTCATCTGCAGCATATAATCGACGCGTTCTAAGCCTCAATATTTTGTTTCTTTGATTTAAGTTGTCCGCAAGCCGCCAAAATATCTTGTCCTCTCGCCACTCTGATAGGGGCTTCATAGCCGGCTGATTCCAATATCCTGGCAAAAGCATGAACTTTATTGTTGGAGCTTGGTTGAAAATCACATCCCGGCCAAGGATTAAAAGGAATAAGATTGAATTTGGCACCCAGATTATACTTTTTCATCAAAGCAATCAGTTCTCTGGCATCGTCCGGAGTATCGTTAAAATCTTTTAACATAAGATATTCAAAGGTAATCATTCTGCTCATGCCCATGATTGCCTGATATTTTTGACAGGCCGCCAAAACCTCTTCAATTTTGTAACGATTATTAATCGGCATTATTTGCGAACGTTTTTCATTATTCGGAGCATGGAGACTAACAGCCAATTTTACACCTAATTCTGCCGCCACTGCTTCAATATTTGGAGCGATTCCCGAGGTTGAAAGGGTAATACGGCGTTTGGAGATGGCAATACCGTCACCGTCGGATAAAATTTTTAAGGCCTTAAAGGTTTCTTCCTTATTGTGTAGCGGCTCTCCCATCCCCATTACCACGATATTTGAAAGATATCTGGTTTCATTGGTCGGCGAAGGCCATTCGCCATAGGCATCGCGTGCAACCATAAACTGAGCCACAATTTCACCGGCAGTAAGATTTCTGGTAATTTTTTGGCTTCCGGTATGGCAAAATTTACACCCCACCGCACAGCCTACCTGCGTTGAAATACACACGGCTCCGCGGTCTTCTTCGGGAATATATACCGTCTCGATTCGCTGTCCGTCATCAAACTCCAAAAGCCATTTGTGGGTTTTGTCTTTAGAAATTTGTTCGGCAACAATTTTAGGTCTTTTAACCGTATAATTTTCTTTTAACTTAGCACGTAAATCCTTTGACAAATTACTCATATTGTCAAAATCGGATTCCCCGCGAAAATAAATCCATTGCCACAGTTGTTTGGCCCGAAAAGGCTTTTCGCCCAAATCGGCAAGCTCCTTGGCTAATTCTTCTTTAGATAAACCGATAAGATTTTTCATTTTTTGCACTTGTTTGAAATAGCCTTATAAGCGGCGGTAAAGCCGTTTAGAGAGTAAGTATCTTTGGTTTTGGTTCCTCTGGAGGATACGCCGTCGACAATCATTCTGGAGCCTCTTTTCATTGCTTCCACAATTTCTTTGTCGGTTTTCTCATTAATAGCCCAAGCCTTGTCGCCGCTAGTGAAAGTATCGGTAAAAGTCTTGGCACCGATTTTTATCTCAACCGGAGCACCTGATTTATATGTGTATCCGGCATTTATGTTCACCACATCAAAACTTTTTTCATTTGGGCGGTGGGTAACCACAAAATAGATGTCACCGCGTTTAGAATATTT
Source organism: uncultured Pseudomonadota bacterium (assembly GCA_949292335.1). Lineage (GTDB taxonomy): Bacteria > Pseudomonadota > Alphaproteobacteria > RF32 > CAG-239 > CAZU01. The sequence continues at coordinate 71,473 of CASEYY010000041.1, read as the reverse complement.
TCCCTCATCTTTTTTAGGAGTCGAAGCCATATAGCATACCGGACCGGCTTTGTCTCGATAGTAATAAGCCGCCCAATCGCCATATTCACCGATGAGCTGCGGTGCCGCAGCCATAGAAGTTTGAGATGTAAACAACAAGCTTGCCAAAGCAATAAATAAAGATTTTTTCATCCTCAAATACCCACATTTAAAGTTACAGACATGATAATAATAATTGCAAAATATATAAAAAATGTTAACTTCAAGAAAATTTTTATCAAAGGTTCCTGTATGATAAGAGATAATTACATAGATACATCCAATTTAATCAGAAACGACAAAGTAAAAGATTTGTTTGCGTTGGTTTCGAGGCACGGAGGCGTTTTAAGGTTTGTCGGCGGTGCGGTAAGAGACGCCCTCATGGGTATTAAAGGAGCTGATTTAGACTTGGCTACTGATTTAAGTCCCGAAGAACTAGCCGAAGCCTGTGCCGATGAAAATATAGAAACCATCCCCTTGGGCATAAAACAAAGTAATATGGGTGTAATAATAGACGGCACGGAATTTAAAGTCGGTTCGCTCTACAAATATGTCATAAAAAATGATGGCAGCAGGGATATAGAGTTCACGGATAATTGGGAAGAAGACGCCGCTCGTCGTGATTTAACCATTAATGCTGTTTATGCCGACGAAAACGGCAATGTTTTTGATTATTACAACGGTATTGAAGATTTGGAAAAAGGCAATGTGCGTTTTATCGGCTCGGCGACACAACGCATTGAAGAAGATCCGGTCAGAATTTTGCGTTTTTTCCGTTTTTATTCACTTTTCGGTAAAGGAGAACCCAATGTTAAGGCTCTAGAGGCTTGTCAAGAAAATAGCCAGCTTTTGAAAAAATTACCGCTTGAAAAAATACGCGACGAATTGTTTAAGATTGTCAACACACCCAAAGCTCCCGAAGTTTATAAATTAATGCAAGACCACGGCATACTTAGCTATGTAATGCCCGATGCCGAGCATATAGATGATTTGGCTCACTTAAATGAAATATCTAAAGGAATGTCTTTGGAATACGAGGCACTGGTAAAACTTTTTATATTATACCGTCCTGATTCTGCTTTGGCCGAAAATTTAGCGGTTCGTTTGAAATTGAGTCGCCAAGAAAAACATCTGTTCACGTTTTTGGCCGATTCTAGTATCCGTTTCAATGATTTTCTTGATCATAAAAAGGTTTTGAAACTTTGTTATGAATATACCAATGATTTTTGTCAGGCCAAATTTTTGACCATGGCGGCACAGGAAGAAGAAATAACCGCCAACATCAAAGAAGTGTACGATTTTATCAATGATTTGCCTGAGCTTGTTTTTCCGCTCAAGGGTAAAGATATAATTGATAATGGTCTTACCGACCCGGCCAAAGTCGGAAAAATACTAAAAGAACTTGAGCAAATCTGGGTTGACTCCGATTTTGATTTGACCAAAGAGCAACTTTTGGTTCAAGTCGATAATTTGAAAGAAGTTATTTAAAAAACAAGCCCGCCGTAATAGCGGGCTTCGAACTAAGAAGACTATTTTTTTAGCTTCTTGATTTGCTTTACATTAATTTCGGTAGGTTTCATCAATTCTTTATCCACATCACCGGTAACCTGAATTATTTCACCTTCGGTAACGGTGACATTGTTAAAGTCATCTTGATCTATATCAAGAATAATTTCACCGGTTTCATCGGTAAACATATATTTGTCATCACCCAAAGCCTTTACGATTTGTCCCTGTACGACGACCAAAGTATTGTCATCTTTATCTTTTGCATCGGCCACGGTTTCAATAACCACATTTTTGGGAACAAAGACAAAACCTTGATTTTTATGTTTATTTTTTGCCTGTGCGGCAGTAGCGGCAATTATAACGCAAAAAAGAGCAATTATGATTTTTTTCATTCAAGCATCTCCTTGTAAAAATTAATACCGCTTAAAGAGATAAGCGGTATTAAGCAAAAAACAAGGAGGTAGGTTTTTATTTTTGCATAAGCGGGGCGATTGCTCTTTCCAAAATCCCCAGAGTTTTTGAAATGGTCATACCATAGTTTGTAATGGGGACATTACGGCGAGTACATTCCCGCAATCTTCTTTGCATTTCAACTTGGTTTAGCATACAAGCTCCGCAATGAATAACCAGGTCGAATTCTTCCAAATTTTCCGGAAAATCGCTTCCGACACAAAAAGAGAAATTGATATCTTTTTGGGTATATTTTTTCATAAGAGCCGGAATTTTTACTTTTGCGATATCATCGTCCTGAGCATGATGAGAGCAGGCTTCGGCAATTAAGACTTTTGCATTATCGGTTAGTTCATCAATTTTTCTTGTTCCTTGCAACAAAACATCAAAATCTCCTTTTAGTCTGGCAAACAAAATAGAGAAAGAAGTCAAAGGAATATCTTGCGGCACGGTAGCGGCAACTTTTGCAAAAGCCTGAGAGTCGGTTATTACCAGTTTAGGTTTGTTTTTAATATTTTCCAGAGTTTTTTCGAGCTCTTCCGGTTGTGCAACAATGACATAAGCATGCAAATCAACAATTTCTCTTAGCATTTGTACCTGAGGCAGAATAAGTCTTCCTTTAGGAGCCGAAGAGTCAATCGGAGTTACCAAAACTACGCAATCACCTTCTTTAACCAGTCCGTCAAGTAATAAGGATTGTTTTTGTTTTTCTTCCGGAATAAGTTTAATAAGCTCTGTTTTAATCTCTGAAATTCCAATATTTTTCTCTGTTGAGGTAGAGAGGTAAACTATTTTGTTTCTTTCACAGAACAAAACATCTTCGGCGGAAGGGTTGTTTATATCACATTTATTAAACACTACGATGAAAGGAATATTCATACATTGCAGAGAATTTACGATTTCAAAATCGTGGTTATCAAAACCTTTTTCATCAACCACGAGCACAGCGGCATCAGCACGAAACAAAACTTTCTTAGTTGCAGAGATTCTTTGTTTACCTAAATTGGAATCATCATCTAATCCGGCGGTATCATAAAAAGTCACTGGCCCCAAAGGTAAAAGTTCATAAGGTTTGGCCACGGCATCGGTTGTGGTTCCGGCTATTGCCGAAACAATGGCAACATCCTGTCCGCAAATAGCATTTATCAAAGAAGATTTACCGGCATTTCTTTTGCCGACGATAGCAATATTATAACGCAAAGCACGAGGAGTTTGTTCTGCAGACATTGTAATTTCTCCCAAATTCAAACTAAGAATATAATCCACCATAAGATATAACAAAAAGTTAAAGCCCGCTTGAAAAAAGCAGGCTTTTAATTGGTGGAGGTAAGCGGGATCGAACCGCTGACCTAATGATTGCGAACCATTCGCTCTCCCAACTGAGCTATACCCCCAAAAATTATTTGTTATCAGGTCGAGCGACGCCTTGGGTACCTAAATTTCGCAAGCAATCGCTGTCGCTGATTTTGCTCAATTAAGGTAGCCAAGATGTTACAGACAAAATCAACAAACTTTTGTTGATTTTACTTAGCCATCCCAACTGAGCTATACCCCCAAAAAAACAAAAGGCTCGCTTGGGATGCGAGCCTTCATAAATTGGTGGAGCTAAGGAGGATCGAACTCCTGACCTCTTGAATGCCATTCAAGCGCTCTCCCAACTGAGCTATAACCCCAAAGTCGAGAGCAAGGTAATAAATTTTTATAAAAAAGTCAAGCGTAAAAAATGCTGTACAAAATAATATTTAACCTATATAAAAAACTCAAAGAAAATATTATTAACTCAAAATACAATGTTATGAAAAAACTTATTATTCTATTTGGAGCTCCTGGGTCAGGAAAGGGGTTGCTCGGGGATGTATTGGTAGAAAAAACAGGCATTACCAAAGTTTCAACCGGTGATATTTTGCGCGAAGAGGTAAGAAAGGATACTTTATTAGGAAAGAAAGTAGCCGATTATATCACCTCTGGTTCTTTGGTGGAAGATTCGGTTATTAATCCGATTTTAGACATCTTCACGCAAACTGACGGCGATATTTTGTTGGATGGTTACCCTCGCAATTTTTCGCAGTTGAAATACCTGAAAAACAAACTGAAAAACGACTATCAGGTTATATGCGTACATGTTAATCCACCGGAGAAGCTTATCTTGTCGCGTATAGAACAAAGAAGAGTTTGCTCAAAATGCGGAACGACCCAATTTGCCGGCAACGGAAAATGTGTTAAATGTGCCGGAGAATTGATTGTCCGTGATGATGACAAGTGGATTAAAAACCGCATTAGTTACTACAACCGTGTCACCAAAGCCGTATTGCCTGATTTGATGACTTGGAGCGAAATTACCTTAATATTTAAGGGAACAGAAACCGAAAAAAATGCCGAAATCATTAAACAAGTGATGGCGCATTGCTAAAAAATAAGCATATTCTCTCTTCTGTGAGTGAATATGCTTTTTTTGTTTAAGAATCCCCGGGTTTTCGCTGATTTCCGGTTTTAGATTCCAACGACCAACTCATCAACAGCTCAATTTCTTTGGTATCATCATCGGTTTGCTCGGCAATGATTTTGAAATTATTTCTTTGATAAAATCGCAGAGCATCAATGTTTTTAATAAACACTTTAAGAGTCAACTCCGGATATCTTCTTTTGGCGTAGTTAATGAGCTTAGTTCCGATTTTTTGATTTTGAAATTCGGGAGCAACAAATAATGCACCGAGATGCTTTTCATCAATAATACTCATAAAACCCTTTATTTTATGCTTGTCTTCAAACACGAAGCTATCGGTGTTTGGTAAATAATATTTTTTAATTACCGGCACCATATTTTGCCAATACTCTTCGCTGACAAACTTATGCGACTGCACGCTCGCCTTAAGCCAAATATTCAAAACTTTTTCAACATCATTTGCCTGATATTTTCTGATCATCTGTGTTTCTTTCTTAAAGATATTCTTTTTAACTTTCTTTCCATCAAAATTCTATGAGCATTTCGGTAAACTTCTACGGAGTTTACCCGTGCTTTCAAAATAATATTAAATTCTTTCATCGTCAGCAAAACGCCAAAGGTTACCAGCAAGGCACCCAATAATATTTGCCAATTTAACGGATCATTAAACACAATCACTCCGGCGGCAATACCAAAGACGATTCTCAAGGTGCAAAACGGAGCAATCTTACTTACCCCGTTTGCGGCAATAAGTTTTTGCCACAACACCATAGCCAAAGACAAAGCAACAACTTCGTAAGCCAAAGCCCATCCAGCAATATTCCAATCGACCAGCTCCAAATTATGGTAGTCGTAATTTTCCACCCAAACAGAACCGGCAGCGGTAAAAGGGACGGCAAAGAGGTATGAATAAGCCAAAAAAGTAGTTGTTGCCATATGTTTAGTTCCCTTAAAAATAATTTGGCAACCGCCCCAAAAGAAGCGAGAAGCAATAATTGCCAGGACGCCAAATAAATTCATATTTGGTACTCCCAAGATGACAACAACCCCGACGAAAGACAGCAAAATCGCCAAAACCTGCTTTAGATTAATTTTTTCTTTTGCCCAGATGCAAGCCATTAAAACCGATATCGGACCTTCGGTTTGCAACAATAATGAACTTGCAGACGGCGACAAGACACTATAGGCGACATAACTCAGAACATTATTAATGACATTTGAAGTGAGAGCAACAATCAGTAATTGCCAAAATTCTTTTTTTGAAGGTTTATCAGCAAAGGGAAGCACCAACAAAGAGATAATCAGATACCTGATGGTTAAATATGTCATTGGAGGAATTTGTTCCAGTCCCAATTTACTGGTAGCGGGGTTAATACCCCATATAAAAACCACTAACAAAGAAAGTAAAACAGCCGATATTTTCATGATTTAAATATCCAAATCGTTAACGAATTTGGCTCGTTCAATAATAAATTTGAATCGCAGTTCCGGATTTTTACCCATTAATCTTTCAACCTGTCTTCTGGTTTCAAAGGCTTCTTCTTTACCTTCTTCGGTTGTGGTAGAAGGTATCATAACTTTCAGCAGCATACGATTTTTCTTATCCATGGTTGTTTCTTTAAGCTGCTGAGCACTCATTTCACCCAAGCCTTTGAAGCGGCTGATATCGGGCTTTTGGTTTCCTTTAACAACTTTAGCCAAGATTTTATCTTTATCCTCATCATCCAAGGCATAATAGTTTTTACCGCCGACGGCAATTTTATAAAGCGGGGGAGTTGCAATAAAGAGGTGTCCGTTAGCAATGAGCTGGGGCATATGCTGGTAGAAGAAAGTCATCAGCAAAGACGCGATATGAGCTCCGTCAACATCGGCATCGGTCATAATGATGATTTTTTCATAACGCAGGTTTTCTTCTTTGTAATTTTCTTTAGTACCGCAACCCAAGGCTTCAATCATATCTTTAATTTCTTGGTTTTGGGTTATTTTTTCTAAAGAAGCACTTGCCACATTAAGAATTTTTCCGCGTAAAGGTAAGATTGCTTGTGTAACGCGGTCACGACCTTGTTTTGCCGAACCGCCGGCGGAATCACCCTCAACGATGAAGATTTCGGTATTTTCGGCCGAAGCCTGAGAGCAGTCGGCCAATTTTCCCGGCAGACGCAATCGCTTGGTCGGAGTTTTTCTCACCTTTTCTTTTTCTTCTTTTTTCTTTTTTCTGGCCTCGGCTCTTTCAATAACATATTCAAGCAAAGCGGCAGCGTTTTCCAAATCTGACGACAACCAGTGATCGAAAGAATCTTTAACTGCGGATTCTACCAACCGCACGGCTTTGTTTGAGGTAAGCTTATCTTTGGTTTGTCCCTGAAATTGGGGGTCACGAATAAATACCGACAACATAATTGCGGCATCACTCAAGAAATCTTCGGCGGTAACGGCGGCGGCTTTTTTGTTATTTATCATTTCGCCGTATTCTTTAAGACCTTTTATAAGAGCCGATTTAAATCCGGTTTCGTGAGTTCCGCCTAAGGGAGTGATAACGGTGTTGCAATAGGAATAGCAGAAACCGTTTTCATCTTCCGGCCAGGTGATTGCCCACTCGACTTTTCCTTCGTCATTATCAAGCTCCGCTTCACCGGTAAACGGTCGGCGGTTGATGGTGGTTTTAGCACCGATTTGATAATTAAGAAAATCGAGCAAACCGTTAGGGAAGCAGAGTTCGGCATCTAAAGGAGTAGCCTCACCTTCGCCCAAAACTTCCGGAGCACAATGCCAGTTAATTTTGATTCCCTTAAACAGAAAAGCCTTTGAGCGAGCCATTCTGAAAATTCTGTTAGGTTGCAGGTTCGAATTTACGCCGAATATTTCGGGGTCCGGTTTAAATGTGATTGAAGTACCGCGGCGGTTAGGAGCATTTCCGATAAACTCCAAGGGAGTTTGCGGAATACCCTTGGCATATACCTGACGATATAATTTTTTATCGCGGGCAATTTCCACTACCAAATTTTCCGACAAGGCATTGACCACCGAAAGACCGACCCCGTGCAATCCGCCGGAGACTTTATAAGCCCCGCCGCCGAATTTACCGCCGGAGTGCAACATAGTCATAATGACTTCCAGAGCTGATTTGTTGGGGTATTTTGGATGAGGGTCAACCGGAATACCGCGGCCGTTATCAACAATGGTGACCGAAAAATCAGCGTTTAAGATAACATCAATTTTACTGGCAAAACCGGCAACGGCTTCATCCATGGAGTTATCCAAGATTTCGGCAACCAAATGGTGCAGAGCGGTTTCATCGGTACCGCCGATATACATACCCGGACGATGTCTGACCGGTTCCAACCCTTCCAGTACTTCAATAGAGTTAGCCGAATAATCTTTTACATCATTATTTTTTTCATCAAACAGGTCAGACATTACAATCCTTCATCAAAGCTTTACAATTCAAGGGGTAACATAAAACAAAAGCTTAAAAATCACAAGTACAAACTTTTACAATTCAACAATTCTTTTTTTTTGAAAAAACTCTTGCAAATTTAGTAATTTATGTATAAAAAGAGTCGCGAAAAGGACGCATGGTGCGTTCTTATAACTCACACGCAAGTAGCGGGGGCTGCTTTAAGCCTCACTCCGGTGTCGATAAAAAGACCACAGAACTTGCGGAGGATTAACCGGAAAAGAAGGAAAATAAAAATGACTCTTCCTACATTTACATTGCGTCAGATGATTGAAGCTGGCGTACACTTCGGACACCACGCTCGTCGTTGGAATCCGAAGATGGCTCCGTACATTTACGGCAAAAAAGACGGCATTCACATTATTGATTTGCAAAAGACTTATCCGATGCTTTATACAGCAATGGCTACTACCAGAGAGATAGCAGCTCAGGGCGGAAAAGTATTGTTTGTTGCTACCAAAAAACAGGCACAAGACATTATCAAAGAGAATGCCGAACGTTGCGGTCAATACTTTGTCAACCAACGTTGGTTGGGAGGTATGTTGACCAACTGGAAAACCGTTCACAAATCAATCACCCGTTTGGTTAAATTAAACGAGATGTTTGAAAAAGGTGATTTGACCGGTTACACCAAAAAAGAATTGCAAGGCTTGAAAAAAGAACAAGAAAAATTGCAACTTGAGCTCGGCGGTATCATGAACATGGGCGGTCAGCCCGATTTGGTATTCGTAATTGATACCTGCAAAGAGTCTTTGGCTATCAAAGAAGCTAAGAAGCTCGGTATTCCCGTTATCGGAATTTGCGATACCAATGCTGATCCGGAATCCGTAGATTTACCGGTTCCCGGCAACGATGACGCCATCCGTGCAATCCAATTCTATTCCGAAATGATTTCCGGAGCAGTTTTGGACGGTATGCAAGCTGCCATAGCTGCTCAAGGTGTTAAGGTTGAAGAAATGGTTGCCGAAAAAGCCGAAGCCAAACCGGCTAGAAAAAGAACAACCAAAAAATCAGCCGAAAAAGCCGAAGCAGTTGAAGAATAATATTCTTTAACAATAAGCATAAGTCAAGGCGGCATTAATCATAAGGTTAGTGCCGCCCGAACAGATAAGAGAAAAGCAAGATTAGAGGAAATAAAAAATGACAGAGATTACAGCTGCAAAAGTAAAAGAGTTAAGAGAAGCAACCGGAGCCGGAATGCTGGATTGCAAAAAAGCCTTGGTTGAAGCAAACGGCAATATGGATGAAGCAGTAGACTGGTTACGCAAAAAAGGTTTGGCTTCTGCCGCCAAAAAAGCCAGCCGTATCGCTGCCGAAGGACTGGTTTCGGTTTGTGTTGAAGGAAATAAAGGTGCCGTTGTTGAAGTTAACTCCGAAACTGACTTTGTTGCTAAGAATGAATTATTCCAAGAATATGTGGCCGATGCCGCCAAAGTAGCCTTGTTGTCTTCCGGCGAAATTTGTGATATGAAAACTTTCCACTGCCCGAAATGCAACAAAACTTTTGAAGAAAGATTAACCGACTTGATTGCCAAAATCGGTGAAAACATGAATTTGCGTCGTGCCGCCATGTTACAGGTAAACAACGGTGTAATAGCTTCTTATTTGCACAATGCCTGCGGTAATAATCTCGGCAAAATCGGCGTTTTGGTTGCTCTTGAATCAACCGGCGACAAAGCAAAATTGGAAGAGCTGGGTAAGCACATTGCCATGCATATAGCCGCCTCTGCTCCTTTGTTCAAAGACATTGCTTCGGTTGATGCCAAAGCCGTAGAACATGAAAAATCAATTTTTGCCGAGCAAGCTAAGGCTTCCGGCAAGCCGGAAAATATCATCGAAAAGATGGTTGAAGGCCGTGTTCGTAAGTACTATGACGAGGTCGTTCTTGAAGAACAAGCTTACATCATGGATCCTGACAAAAAAGTTAAACAGGTTATTGCCGATGCTGCCAAAGAAATGGGCACCGATATCAAATTGGTTGACTATGTTCGTTTCAAACTTGGCGAAGGCTTGCAGAAAAAAGAAGAAGATTTTGCTGCCGAAGTTGCCGCTCAGCTTGGTAAATAAGCAAAATTAAGCAAGACAGCTTAAAACATACGGCTCTCGCCTAAGACGAGGGTCGTTTTTTTATATACACCCCCTTGCAACTTTATATTGCCGTTTTATATATTATATAGCATAACGAGAAAAATAAAACATTTTGCAGGAGGTAACATGAAAATATCCAAAACAGAATATAATTCGGATTTTAAAAACAATCGCGGCCGCCAAATAGACGGTTCTCCCAACCAAATTGACATTTACATCGGAAAGAGATTGCTTTTACGACGCAAGGCATTGAAAATGTCCCAAAATACTTTGGGCAAAAAAATGGGCATTTCATTTCAACAAGTTCAAAAATATGAAAAAGGTCAAAATCGTATTTCGGCGAGCAGATTATATGATTTTGCATCGCTGCTAGGTGTAGACACAAATTATTTCTACCAAGATATGCCGCAAGAAATTACCAACAAGAGTCCTCGCTTTATAGTAAGCAGTAATAAATATGATAATATATCCGCAGATTTTATAGCAAGCAAAGACCCTCTCAAGAGTTCGCATATTCAAGAGCTGGTAAACAACTTTATTCGTTTGCCGAATAATCATGTTGCCGACAGTCTTTTCGAGTTAATTGCGGCTTTGCGTAATACCCAAACGACGGCGGGTAAGAAGAAATAGGATTTATATTTTAATTTCGGTCATCACCGGCACATGGTCAGAGGGACGGTCGAGAGCACGAAATTCCGTTAGAATTTTGGTGTTCGCAACACGGTTGCTGAGATTTGCCGTAATCCAAATATGGTCAAGCCGCCGTCCTTTGTTATTGGTTTGCCAGTTTGGGTTACGGTAACTCCACCACGAAAATATTTTTTGCGGTTCGGGGTAGAATTTTCTGACCGCGTCAACAAAGTCGAGCGAATTAAACAATCTGGTTAATCTTTCAACTTCAATCGGCGTGTGCGAAACAATTTTAAGCAGTTGTTTGTGGTTCCAGACATCATTTTCACTGGGGGCGACATTAAAATCCCCGCACAAAAGCATTTTTTTTCCGGCCAAAGAGGCTTTGTGTTGCTCATAAAACTCGCTTATATCGTCCATAAAACAAAGTTTATGGGCAAAAGACAAATTTACAATCGGGTCAGGGATGTCGCCGCCGGCCGGAATATAGATATTATTTATTTCGATGTCGTCAAAAACGGTTGCTTTAATATGTCTGGCATCTTGTTTTCCGACCCAATCGACTTTTGTAATATTTTTTAGCATAGGTTTTGCCAAAATAGCCACTCCGTTGTAACCCGGCATACCATAGAGGGCAATATTATCAAACCCCAAAGACTTTACTTCCGCAAACGGAAAATCTTCTTCCTTGGCTTTAACTTCCTGCAGGCAAATAATATCCGGTTGGTATTTTTCGACCAAATATTTTAATAATTCCAAGCGGATTCGTATGGAGTTTACATTCCAAGTAACAAGTTTTGCCGTTGCCATTTTTACTTTTTCTTTTTGAAGTTGCGCGAAGAATTTTTAGGATTTTTAAATTTGAACACATCCTCCGGTATTTCAATATCTTTTTTGGTGTCATACAAAGAAACGGTGACCTCTACGCTTTGCGGGTCTACTATTTTCCATTGTTTAAGCTCAAATGGAGAGTTTGAGAAAATAAGAGTTATCGGTCCGATATCCCCTTTTTCGGTATAGTCCAAGGTAATCAAGGTCGATCCGGAATCTTTGTAAAAATCAATAACTTTGAGTTTATCACCATCGATTTTTATTTGGTTGGAAAGGATTAAAGAGGCCGGAATATCGTCGTAGTCAATATGTGTCACTTGGTCTAAGTCGATGTCGTTATATATGATAAAATCACCGTCGCCGACTATTAAGACATTGGTCGGCTCAGCGTATTCCATGCGGATTTTATTTGGTTTTTTAATAAACAAGCGGCCTTCGGCGGTAGCTCCGTTAGAGGCCATTTGCACAAAGGTTGCTTCCATACTTTTTATGTTATTGAGGTAGTTTTCGATTTTTTGGATATCCTCGGAGGTTTGGGCTTGAGCTACAGAAGCAAATAAACAAAACAGCAAGGTCAGAAATTTTTTCATTTTTACAACTCCGCAAAACATATTCTGCAGATTAATATAAGATTTTTCGCCTTAAAGTCCAGATAAACTTAATGTTTTTCAAAAAGAGGTTGATTACATCAACCGTTTCGCGGCCTGAAGACGCCGTTTTCAAAGCCCTGAATTTGCTGGTTTTCTTCGGCCAATTCGAGTCTTTTCAAAGTAAGAGCGACATATTCTTTTTCCTTTTCGATGGCAATAAATTTGCGGTTTAATTTTTTTGCCACCACGGCGGTGGTTCCCGAGCCTACAAACGGATCAAAGACGACATCGCCTTCATCGGAGGAGGCCAAAATAAGTTTCGCAATAAGTTTTTCGGGCTTCTGAGTTGGGTGTTGGGTATTTTCGCTCATTGACCAAAACGGCACCGATATATCGGTCCAAATGTTAGAAGGATGAGTAAGTCGCATTTTTTCGTTTCCTTGGGAGAACCAATCTTTTGGACTACCTTCCTCATTGCGATACGGAGCAATAACTTTTCTTAAGATTTTAACTTTATCGAGATTAAATTTGTAATTTTTGCTCTTGGTAAAGAACCAAATATCTTCAAGGCAGTTTTTCCAATTATTTTTTGCCCCGCGACCCTTTTCGCGTTCCCAAGAAATACGATTTTGCAAAACAAAATATTTTCCGGCGACATAAGGCACGGCAATCGAAGTTTTCCAGTCGGCACAAATATACAAAGAAGCATCATCTTTTAGGATTCTGGATAACTTTTTTAGCCACTTATCCAACCAAGACAAATACTCATCATTTTTCATCTCACGAAAAGTTGATGAACCAAAGTTTTTAGTCAGATTATAAGGCGGGTCGGTAACCACCAAATCTACACATTTGTCCGGTAACAAATCTATAGCCTTAAAGGCGTCTTGCCAAATGATGCGATTTTCTACCCCTTCAAAATTAGCTTTGTTTTTTAGCTTAACGGCATTTTTAAGCAGAAGATTAGTTTCCGCAGGGCTTAAAGAAAGAGTTTTATTTCTGGGAGCTTTAAGCTTAGCCACTTACTCTTCTCCGAATTTGTTATTTAACAACTCCTCAATGGCTTTCATAACCTCAGTTGCCTGTTTACCAGAGGTTGATACTTTAATGGTAGTTCCTTTCGAGGCCGCCAGCATCATCAATCCCATGATTGAAGTACCGCTGACACACTGTCCGATTCTTTCAACTTCGACGGTAGCGTCAAAAGGTTCTACGGTTTTTACAAAGGCGGCGGCGGCACGGGCGTGCAAACCTTTAATGTTTTTAATTTCTAAATCTTTAACTAATTTATCAGTCATCTTATTTACCCAATAATTGCGATGCGATATTAATATATTTTTTGCCTGCTTCCTGAGCACCCTCAACGGTTTTTTTCATATCGCAGTCTTTTCGCAACGAAGCAATTTTAATCAACATCGGCAAGTTAATTCCGGCCAAAATTTCAACATTTGCTCTATCCATAACCGACAAAGCCAAATTAGAAGGAGTACCGCCAAACATATCGGTCAACAACACCACGCCCTGACCGCTGTTAACTTCTTCAACCTTTTGCAAAATTTCGTTTCGCCGCATTTCCATGTCATCTTCCGGACCGATACATACCGCACGCACCTGCTCCTGAGGCCCGACGACATGTTGCATAGCCGAAATAAATTCGTTGGCCAGATTTCCGTGAGTAACCAAAACTAATCCGATCATTTTATTGTCCTTTATTTTCTGCCCAAAGGGCAGATGATTGTGTATCAAGAATGCAATATATTGCACAAAAACTTCTACGATGGTATAACAATATCACCAAACTGTCAATTTTAGGTTAAGAAAAATGCAAAAAACCGCCGCAAAATTTATCTGGAGCTATCTCAAAGATTTTAAGTATATTTTATTAATGGTTTTGCTCACGGCGATATTATCTCGCTTAGCTATACAATCCGGAGCTTATGTTTTAGCCAGTGTTTTTAGTTTCGCTTCTTCCGAAGTTTCCAATCCGCAATATTGGGAAACTCTGATAAAATTACTGTTGTTTACGATTTCATTATCCTTAATCGGCTCATGCGGACAGGCCTTGAGTATGTGGATAGCTTCCAGATTAATACCTCATCTTCGCTCAGTTGTAATCAAAGATGTTTTTGCATATGTAAACAAACACTCAATTTCGTATTTTACCAATGAAATGGCCGGCAACATATCTAACAAATTCGGTTTATTGCAGAGCGGAGTTGTTGATTTCTTTATGCAATCGGGCAATGTTTTGTTTGATTTTTGCTTTTTGCTGGTCAATTTAGGCATCTTAATTTGGATAAGCCCGATTCTGAGTATCGTTTTGGTTTTATGGCTGGTTATAATGTTTTTCGCCGGTCGCTATTTTGGTTGTCGCCGTGCTGCCTTGTCAAAGCAAACTTCAAGTCAGCAAAGCCGTTGCAGTGCGGTGGTTATAGATTCGATAGCCAATTATTCCGAGATAAAAAGCTTTGCCAACTATAAGTACGAACGCAGCAATTTGCTTAAAAATCTGCGGCAATGGCGACAAGCCGAAAGTAAAGAGCAAAAGCAAAAATGCCTAATGAACCTATATCTTTCATTGATTGCCGATTCGTCGGTTGCATTTTTTGTTTTTGTAAGTCTGGGTTTGCTGTATTTTAAGAACATCGGAACGACAGATTTTATTTTTCTGTTGACGATATTCGGGCGTCTAAGCGGAGTTGTATTTGCGGTAAACTGGGCTTTTAACAATATGTCGCGTCTTTTCGGGCAAATAGATTCGGCACTGGAAACTTTGGCTGTTGAGCCCGAAATAGTAGATTCTGGCGGAGCAAAAGAGCTCAATATTAAAACCGCCTCGGTAAGATTTAAGGATGTGGGATTTTTCTACTCTGACCAACAGGTAATATTTGAAAATTTTAATCTTACCATAAAAGCCGGCGAAAAGGTTGGCATTGTTGGTTCATCAGGAGCCGGCAAATCGACCTTGATAAAGCTTATTGACCGCTATTTTGATGTAAAAAATGGAAGTATTACCATCAACGGCCATGATATCAGAGATATTACGCAAGATTCTCTGCACAAGCATATATCGGTTATACCGCAGGATGTTTGTTTATTCAATCGCAGCTTGGCTGATAATATAAAATACGGTAATCCTCAAGCCGACGAAGCCGAGGTAATAAAAGCAGCCAAACAAGCCTCCGCCGATAAGTTTATAGAAAAGTTTCCCGACAAATATCAGACCAAAGTCGGGGACCGAGGAGTTATTTTATCCGGCGGCGAAAGACAAAGAATAGCTATCGCCAGAGCTTTGCTAAAAAATGCACCGATTCTGATTTTCGATGAAGCGACCTCATCACTTGACAGCGAAAGCGAAAAATATATTCAAGAATCCCTAAAAATCTTGATGAAAAACAAAACGGTAATAGCTATAGCCCACCGCCTTTCCACGCTTCGCGAAATGGACAGGATAATTGTTTTGGAAAACGGCAAAATAGTAGAACAAGGTTCGCACCTTAGCTTATTGCGGCAAAAAGGTCGTTATGCCCAGCTGTTTAAAATGCAATCCGACGGATATATTCAATCAAACTAGAAATTATACTGCAGGCTTAATTTAGCGGAGATATCGCTGTAGTCGGAATCAAAGGTGTAAGCTCCCGACATTGCCGCACTCCAGTTACCAAGCATATCAAAAGAAGTACCCAGTTCAAGTCTGGTAAGGGTGCGATCTTCCAGAGATTCGAAATATCTATCGATAATCAGCTCAAAATCATTACCGTCATTTATGGTTTGCAAGATTGCCGGTCTAAAGAAAATCTCGGCCTTTGCGTCGCGGAATTCCCATCTTTGAGCAAATTTAATTCCGGCTTCGGCTTCAATTCTTGAGCTGTTACCAAAGTCAACGGATTTTCCGGCATTATCGTTAAGATCATCAACCGCTAACCTAGTATAAGAAATTCTAACCCCCGGTTCAATGCGGAATCCGCTGATGTTTTGCCAAATATAATTAACATCAAGGGTTGCACCGGTCACGGTAGCGGATGTATCGGCACTGACCCTGTCATCGGTAGAGATATCGGCATCAACTTTACCGGCATAAGCTGCGGCAATCAAAGACAGATAATTACTATCGTGTCTTATGTAAATACCGCCCATATAAGAGTTAAGAGTTGTTTCGGCAGAATTTGTAATAGCGTAATTAGTACCGTTATCGTCAAAATTATAAGAACCGTTGCGATAGGAAGCCATAATACCGAATTTGGTATTTCCGTCACCCAGTATATCCAGTCCGCCGTCAGCCCCATATAGAGAGGCTTCATAATTATACGGAGATTTTACCTCGGCCGAACTATATACCGGAGCGAACCAACCCGAAAGGACTGGACGATTGCTATAACAAATACGGTTGGTGTATTTAAGATTATTAGGAACCCTACAAGGAGCCTTACGGAACGAACTTTCTGTCATCAGGTTCCGTAAATTTGCTCCTAAGTTGGTAGTCTGCATAAACATATTATCAATTAATCCATAATAAGCAGCCATCTCCGGCACGACATCCGGTTGATTGCCGTTTGTGACATAAGCATACCATTTATTATTTTCAAATAATACATCCCAAGCATAAGGAGACCCTTCCACTCTCCAGATACTGAAAGCATCGGCCATTCCGCCGGTAGCTTCGGCGAAAAGGATGTTTGCAGATGGCAAAGCGGTAGAAGATGTCTTAAAATAAATACTGTTAGAACCTGACACCTGCCCCCCAACAACCAGTTTGTCGGAAGAATTTGCCAAGGTGTTTATGTTCATTACAATATTTGAACCGGTAGCACCGGTAAGATTTCCGGATATGTTAAGAATATCATTTGCACTTCCGTCGGAAGTTAAACTAAAATCAACCGTACCGTTATTAACCAAGTTACCGTTGATTGAAGCATTTATGACATTTCCTAAAGTTCCGGACACATCAAGGGTTGCTCCGTTATTAATAATAAAGTTCTGTTCTGTTCCGTTTAAGGTAACATCGGATTCCAATCTTACGGTTGCTTCTGCAAGAGTAACATTGTTCCATCCGCTCACTTGCACGGTGCCGTTCTGGCCATTATCGGAAATAATATAATTTCCGTTGGAAAGGGTTAAAGAGGTGTCTGTTGCGGCTTGGCTGGTAAGTTCTCCGCCGAAAGCCTCATTTACGCCATTGGTTAAGGTTAAAGAAGTAAGCTGTGTACCGGTTCCGAACAAATTGCCGAAGTCAAGAGATGAACCGGCGGTATTTGCATCTTTGTCGATTACCAAAGCATTTTTGAGTATTGTTCCGGTGCCCAAATTGAGTATGGAATTTGCATTAGCGGTAAGATTATCAACGGTGGCACCTGCCGATGTAACAAGGATACCGCCATTGTTGGTCGTGACCGTTGAGGCTGTTGCCCCATTCGCAACATTCAAAATACCGGCATTATTAATCGTAACATCCGAAGCGAATCCTCCGTTGTTAATATTTGCCGTTCCGCTCACATTAATATCATTTGCCGTTGCGTCTTGATTGACATTCAATACTCCGCCGTTTCCGATGTATAGTGTGTTTGCCGCAGTACCTGAACTAATGTTTAGTGTTCCGCCGGAATTAATATTTGTATCAGATAAGCTAGAATTGCCGGTTGCGGCAACGACGGCAGAATTGTTGATTACGGTATTGTAAGCCGCAGCGGCATCAATATTCATTTGTCCCGAATTGACGGTTATGGTATTTGTGGTTCCGCCGGAATTTACATTAAGTGTGCCACCGTTAACATTAATATTTGAAGCAGTGCCGGCATTGTCAACAGCCAGTGTCGATCCCGCTAAGATGTCAAAATCAGAAGTTGAATTATCGGTAATATTTATGGTTTGTGTCCCATAAGTTAAGCCATTAACCGTAGCCGAGGTCGACAAATTAAAACCGGCACCGGTATCAGTGTCAATTACAACACCGTTTCCCACTTGAGCACCTGCTTGATTTGCTACCAAGGTGCCTCCGTTTTCGAAAGTCGTATCAATAATGGTACCGTTATTTTCCACGGTTGCCGTTCCCCCGCTGACCGTGGAATTTGTAATAGTTCCGCCTGCATTTGCCGTTAAGTTTGAACCATCGGTAATATTAAATCCGGAAGCTGTATTATTTTCGACTGTTGCACCCGTGACCGAGCCGTCGGCGGCTTTTACATCTGTGATATAAACGTCGGTTGAAAAATTAAATATACTTCCGTCTTCCAGTGTAACATCTGATATGGTTACTCCGGCGGCAGTAGCATTAATGGTTCCGCCGCTTTGTATGGTTGTATTATTTGCCGTTCCTCCGTTGACATTGATAACGGCATTATTTCCGACGGAAGTTTGTTCGGCCAAGCCGGAGTTTACATTCATCTCGCTAAATTGGTTAAGGGTAGTACTCTGTGCGGTTCCTCCGTTAATATTGATAACTGCCAGATTATCGCTATCGGTTCCGGTTAAAGTAACATCGGTTACGGTAGAGGAGCTGTCAACATTGACGGTTCCGCTTTCGGTCACCGTAATCGTATCGGCCGAGCCCGAGGTAACATTTACCGTGCCGCCGCTATTTACCGTGGTGTCGGTAATTAAGGCACCATTTATAACATCAAGACTTCCGCCGTTGACGGTCGTGTTGTTAGCAGACCCGCCGCTGTCTACTTCAAGGTTTGATCCTTTATTGATGACCAAATCTGTAGCTGTACTGGCACTTATGCTTCCCATATCACTACCGTCAAGAGTTGCCGCAGACAATTCAATATTGGTCGAAAAATAGAAATTGCTTGAAGAATCCATCGTTAAACCGGATATATTAGCTCCGCTTTCAGAAGCATCGATAGTACTATTGTTGGTAGCTGTGACATTGGTCGCCGAGCCGCTACCAGAAACATTCAAGTATCCTTCATCTAAGGAAATGTCATTTGCAATTCCGCCGGATTGTACTCCAACAGCACCTTGGTTGTTTACGGTTATTTGCGTTGCCGAACCGGCCACATACATAACACCATCGGTACTTACGGTAGTGTTTTGAGCCGTACCCCCGCTGTTTACATTGAGTATTGCGTAGTCGGCCGTATCGTCGGTAGAAATGGTTAAGTCGTTTACGGTTTCACCTGAGGAAACATCTTTGCTTTCCTCAACGGCCAAAGCGGAGCTTCCGTAAAGCAACAGTAATGTTGCCAAAGCCCGGCTTGTAAAAAGCATATATTTTTTTTCAACAACCAACATAAAAGTCACACCGTAAACAGAATCGCGAATCAGTATTACATGGTCGATTCTATTTAACAATGCTTAACAAAAAATTACCGATTCCCGCAAACAAAACCGACGATTCTCCGCAAATCGTTGCAGCGATTCGTTTTTATGATGATTATTTTTTTATTTTAATCTGTTTGCAGCAGCTTATTATTTTTTAGGCAAAAGAACTGTGCGTCATTTTTAATGGAAGCAAAAATTTCCGGATTGGTAGTGGTAATCCAAGCTTGAATACCCAAATCTTTAATTTTTTTCAGTAAAGCCTCTTTTTTTATATCATCAAGGTGAGCCGCAACTTCATCAAGCAACATAACCGGAGCAAATCCTTGGTGCAAGGTCTGGCATTTGGTTTGGGCTAAAATAATGCTGATAAGCAATGATTTCTGTTCGCCGGTAGAGCATAACTCGGCAGGCATACCTTTCTTTTTAAAGAAGACCTTAAAATCGGTTTTGTTAACGCCGTCCGGAGATTCATTTTCCATTGCTTTATATCGTTGTTTGGCTATCAGGTTTTTATAGTCAAATTCAACTTCCACGGCGGCTTTTTTATCCAAAGCGTTTTCGATGATACCGCAAAGCTCCATCTTTACCGAAGGAAATACATCATCAGGCTCATTTTCGATAAAGGCGTTAAGTCTGGTAATTTGCTCTTTTCTGGCCGCTGCGATGGCAACTCCTTCCGCGGCCATTTTTTCTTCTAGAGAATCAAGCCAGATATTGTCCGATTTTCCTGACTTTATCAGGCGAAACCACTCACGATACAAGTGTTCAAAATTTGCGGTTCTTTTGCCATGTTCAAAATCAAAGGCATATACCAGCCTGTCTAGAAAGGCTCTTCTGGGTTGGCTTCCACCCCTGAATAACCTGTCCATTTGCGGAGTTATCCAATTTGCCGCAAAATATTTTCCCAACTCGGCTTGCGAAGATGCTTTTTGCTCATTTATTTTAACAATTCTTCTTTCAAAAGAAGTTGTACTCTCAAAGTCATCTGATGTTTCGCGATTAGACTTTTCGACTGCCGTAGCAATGTTGACTACTTCGTCGTTCAAATAAATATCGGCGGCCACCGCCCAATTAAGCGGAGAGATAAAAGATATTTCGTTTGAGGCGGCAATTTGGGGAATAAATCTTTTTATATCAGCCAGTCTGGCAGCTCTGAGACCTCTTCCCGGAGTTAGAAAAGAGATTGCCTCCAAAATATTGGTTTTACCGCTTCCGTTTTCGCCATATATAACAATGGGAGCGATTTCGGCTTCAATACGCAAAGATTGGTAGTTTCTAAAGTCAGTTAAAGTCAGGCGTTTTACACCTGACTTTAACTTAGTTAAACTGGCCAAACTATATGCGAGTTGATTCATTTATACTCTCATTGGCATTAAAACATAGATTGCACTAGCATCCGATGTATCATGGATAACCGAAGGCGAAGAAGCGTCGGCAAAAGAAATTTTAACGGTATCGCCTTTAATTTCGGCCAAAATATCCAAGAGATAACGGAAGTTATAACCGATTTCCAAAGCTTCGGCATCATATTTAGCTTCCAAATCCTCGGATGCACTGCCCAAATCCGGACTTGAAGTTACGATAGTTATTTTGTTTGGATGAGTGAGCATTTTAATAGCTCTGGTTCTTTCTGCTACCACCGATACACGGTCAACGGCGGCCGCCAAATCTTTAACATTAAGTTCCAAAGATTTATCATTATCGGTCGGGATAACTCTTTCGTAATCGGGGTAAGTACCGTCGATTAATTTAGAGGTCAAAGTAATATCGGTAATTGAGAAGCGAACCTTATTCTCCGATATTTCAACCGTAACATTCTCCACGGAGTTATCGTCAATAAGTTTTCTGATTTCGGCGACGGTTTTCCTTGGGATAATGACACCGTTGAGGTTTTCGGCACCTTTAGGTAGCGGAGTTTCAACGCAAGCCAAGCGGTGACCATCGGTAGCAACTACACGCAATACTTCGGAAGCCCCTTCTTTTTTGGCATGAACAAACAAACCATTTAAATAATATCTGGTTTCTTCGGTTGAAACGGCGAATTGAGTTCTGTCAATAACATCTTTTAATTCGTCTTTGGCCATAACAAAAGATGTCGGTAATTTATCACCGGAAATAACCGGAAAATCTTCTACGGCAATGGTTGAAAGCGAGAATTTGGAGCGACCGGAAGATATTGTAAGCTGGCCTTTATCATCAGGATAAATCAACTCAACCTGTGATCCGTCCGAAAGCTTGCGTACGATATCGTAAAGCATATGAGCCGGAGCGGTGGTTGCACCTGTTTCGATAATTTTAGCATCAGCCATTTCGGTGATTTCGGTATCCATATCGGTAGCCTTAAAGCTTATACCGTCACCCAAAGCTTCGATTCTTACATTTGAGAGAACCGGAATGGTGTTTCTTTTTTCCACGATGCTCTGAACATGGCTCAGAGTTTTAAGTAGATTAGCACGTTCAATAGTAAATCTCATATTTTCAACCCATAAAAAAACGACTTATTGTTAATGTTGACCGGATTATAGCATAAACCGCCAAAATCAAAAGTCAAAACAATAAGTCGTCAACAGCTTTTTAAGCAGATTTAGGCTTCCAAAGCTCTTCGCAAAGTTTCCACATTTTCGGCCAAAGACATATCTTCCATGATAAGCTCTTCAACCTTTCTTACGGCATGCATAACCGTAGTGTGGTCACGGTCAAACTTGCGTCCGATTTCCGGCAAAGAACGAGAAGTCAGTTGCTTAGCCAGATACATTGCAATTTGGCGAGGTCTGGCAACGGTGCGAGCTCTTCTTGATGACTGCATTTCTTTAACCGAAATATTGAAGTGCTCGGCAACTTTTTTCTGGATTTCATCAATGGTAGTTCTCTTGTCAAAAGAGCGGAGCATATCTTTCAAGATATCTTGGGTCATATCCAGAGTTATCTCGTGATTACTCAAGAGCTGAGAGTGAGCAATAACTCTACGCAAAGCCCCTTCCAATTCTCTGATGTTTGAGGTGATTTTGGTAGCCAAAAATTCAGCAACCTTTTGGGGTAATTCCAAACCGAGTTGTTTGGCTTTAGAGTTCAAAATTCCCATTCTCAAATCAAAATCGGTGGGATGAATATCAGCCACCAAACCGCAACCCAATCTGGATTTTAATCTGGCTTCGATTCCTTCCAAATCTGCCGGAGATTTATCGGCAGAAATAATGATTTGTCTGCCTTCTTCAATAAGAGAGTTAAAGGTATAGAAAAATTCCTCTTGGGTGGTGTCTTTGCCGCCCATAAATTGTACATCGTCAACCATCAATACATCAACCGAACGGAATTGTTCCTTAAAGGCGGTAGTATCTTTATAACGCAAGGCTCTAACAAACTTATACATAAATTTTTCGGCCGAAAGATATACGATATTACGCGACGGATCTTGTTGTTTGATATGCCATGCAATCGCGTGCATGAGGTGAGTTTTTCCCAATCCGACACCTGAGTATAAGAACAGCGGGTTGAAAGAAATATTTCTCGATTCTGCAACCTTACGAGCTGCTGCATAAGCAAACTCATTGGTTTTTCCGACTACAAAATTGTCAAAAGTATATTGTGGATTCAAAGGCACCGACAAAGAGTCATTCAACGATGATTCGTTTGCATTAGCGATGACCGAATTAATACCTGATTGGTATATATTTTGCGGAGAAGGAGAAGATGTAACTTTTTTCAACAAAGAACGGCAAGTCGGATTGTACAGCCCCTTAGCAGAGATAACATCTTGTCCCGATTGAATAACGAAATTAATATTTTGGATTTGCGGATTTTTTTTCTGCCAGATTTTGTGGATTCTGTCGCTATAGTTAGTAATTACCCAATTTCTCATAAATCTGGTCGGTACACAAATATTCATAGTCCCGTCAGAGAAAGAACCTATTGTTAAAGGCTTGAGCCAACTGTCAAAAGCGGTTTCGCCGATTTCAATTTTTAATTGGTCACAAATTTGTCCCCATTGTTCCAAAACCGTTTTGTCATTAACAACTGTTTCTTCGGCCATTTTTACTCCCCAATTCATTCTTAAAAATTAAAACCTAGCCAGTTTACAACAAATTCGCAAGGCACATTTTAGGTAAAACAACCATCTGTCTCCCATCAGAGTTTTTTTACGAAGTCTTCCCCGGACCGCATAAAATTTAGGAGAGAAGTTTTACCCCAAGTGGATTCACGAGGTATAAGCTGACAACTAATAAATAGACCATACTGTCTGCTTAGTAGATTCTAAAAATTTCAAAAATAAATTTCAAAATTCTCTAACAAAGTGATTTGGATATTAGGTTAAAAAAAAATAAAAACAACAGAACTTTTATTGAACATTGCAATTAAATTTCTTGACAGGTATATTTTAAGGAGTCGCCCAGATTCTCTGGCTTTTAGAGCAAAAAACGCAAGCCGAAAACCTCTAAAATAAGAGTCCGACTTGCGTTAAAAATAAAATAAAAACAAAAAACTAAAGGGCTTTAATTTTTTGGGAAAGACGAGAAACCTTACGAGCGGCAGTATTCATTTTGAACACGCCTTTTCTGACGGCTTTCATCATTTCGGATTCGGCGATTTTGAAAGAGCTGTTAGCCAACTCTTTATCACCGGCAACAATCGCAGCCTCAACCTTTTTAATAAAGGTACGAACGCGACTTCTGCGAGCACCGTTAATAACGGCTCTTTTATTATTTCTAACGATTCTGCTTTTAGCAGATTTATGATTGGCCATTTTTTTATTCCATTTCAAACTAAAAGTTATACCAAAACATCAAATGTTAATGCTTTATAAACTTGAAGTACCCGATAAGTCAACAACAATTTTAGCTATCAGGTCGATTCTTGAGCGAAATTATTTAAATTTAGCGGAAATTTCTTTAAATTCCTGGGCGTTCAAGCTCAATCTGCAGCTTTTAAGTTCTAATTCCCGTCCGTTTAAGATGCTCATATTTTCCACTTGCTTCAGAGTCTCTTTGGCCTGCAAAACGGCTTGATACGGCAAAGAAGCGATTCGTCTTGCTACTTTCATAGCCTCGTTAAATAAATCTTTCATTGGGACGACACGGCTTATAAGGCCGCACAAAGAAGCCTCTTCTGCACTTAATGCTTTCCCGGTCAGAATTATTTCCATTGATTTGGCTTTTCCGACCCGATGCATTAAGTTTGAACATCCGCCGAAGGAGGGAATGATACCGATAGAAAGTTCGGGATATCCAAACTGAGCTGATTCGGCGGCTAAAATTATATCACCGGCCAAAGCCAGATCGCATCCGAGCCCGAGAGCAAATCCGGCCACCGCCATAATAATCGGCTTGCAGCAATTTTCAATTTTATTGAATTCATCTTGCCAAGCCTTAAGAGCCAGACTTTGTTGGCTTATTTCTTCTCCCAAGGCTTTTAAGTCGATTCCTGCGGCAAACAGTTTGTCGGTTCCTTTAATTATGATGCAACGAATATTATCATCATATTCCCAAGTTTGCACCTGATATGCAATTTCATTGAGCATCTCAAGATTAACGGAGTTGGATTCTTCGGGACGATTCAAAGTAATAATGCCGATTTTCCCTTCAACCGCAACTAAAATAGTATTATTTTCATCCATAATTGCCACCTTTTTCAGAGTTTACTTTTAACGGTCAGACGCACCATTAGAGGATTTGGTGCTTCCTTGGATATCTCAAGGGTTTCACCCTCGCGTTCAAACAACAATTTATTATTTTTTTGCTTTTTTAGAGTCCACCCCATTTGCGGTAAGGTTTCGACATAAAAACTCACAACTTTATCAAAGCTCAGATTTTTAGACGACAAATAAGTTTCAATAAGTCTTATTTCCTCGTTACCGAAATTGAGGCTCCCGTTTTCTATTTGCTCCAATCCCTCGGGTATCGGAATATCTTCCAGTCCTTCGACGAATTCAGCCTTTCCCGTTATCGGAAAGACAAGAGTGAAAAACAATAACAACAAATAAAGTTTTTTCATTTTTGCAAACTCTCACAATAGAAGGTTGAGCGACCGTTTTGCACGATTTTTTTTATACCGCCGGTTTTGTTAATATTGCAAATACAGTCAGGACATTTTTGACCGGTTTTGTTGTATACGCAATGCATATTTTGAAAGTATCCCAAAGAGCCGTCCGGTTTTTTATAATCATGGAGAGTTGAGCCGCCGGCCTTAATAGCTTGGTTTAGTACCTCAAGAGTTTTTTGAATTAAAGTTTCACACTCGTCATAAGAAACGGATTCGGCGGATCTCAGCGGAGAAATTCGTGATTTATATAAAATTTCCGAGGCATAAATATTACCGATTCCGGCGATAATGTTCTGCTCCAGTAAAGCTGTTTTTATGCTTGTTTTTTTCTTTGTTTTAAGTTTGGCGAGAAGATAAGCTGCGGTTAAATCTTTATCAAACGGATCAATGCCGGTATTTGTAAAAATTTTAGACTTTGACAGTTCAGAAGTTTTGCAATAGGTAAATAGACCAAAACGCCGCGGATCATTATAAATCATAACACCGTTTGTGGTTTTAATAACGATATGGTCATGCTTAGCCAAAGGATTCGGAATTTCGTCGCAGATAATAACTTTTCCGCTCATCCCCATGTGCCAAATCAAGCTTATGTTATTATTCAAATCAATGACGATATATTTGGCGATTCTTCTATATGCTTTTATTGTGGCACCTTTGATTATAGAAGTCAGTTCGCTTGGCACCTTACTCCGCAAGTTAGAATTATAAACGAATATATCCTCAATTTTGGCTTTGGATATAGCCTTTTCGATAGCTCGTTTAATTGTTTCGACTTCGGGTAATTCGGGCATAAGAGTAACCTTTATTCATCAAAATAAGACTATCGTCAGTATAGATATATTTTTTTGCCAATACAACAACAAATAAACAGTTGCACTAAGGTCGTAAATGTAATAAGTTCATCAGGTTAAGCAAAAAGAAGAAACCATGATAAAAAAGAACAAACGTCAGAGCAAATATTTTGCTCCGCAAAACGAAAACCACGAACACATATGTGATTATCCGGGTTGTCACAAGGCCGGAGAATATCGTGCACCCAAAGATCGCACTCTTAAAGAATACTACTGGTTTTGTTTGGAACATGTTCAAGAGTATAACTCCAAATGGAATTACTACGGCTATGACTTTAGTGCTGCCGACAAAGAAGATACTTCCGGCCGTTTCAGATTCTCCTCACGGGTTAAATATAACTTTGGTTTTGATTTCAATCGCGGATACAATGTTTTTGACGACTTTGTTTTTAGCGAAAAACATCCTCACATACAGCTCACGCCTTCCGAACATGAAGCCTTAAAAATTATGGAAATAGAAGTTGAAGATTTAGATGTTTCGATTCTAAAAAAAGCCTATAAAAAAGCAGTTAAAAAATATCATCCGGACATCAACTCCGATAATAAGGAAGCGGAAGAAAAATTCAAAATTATCAGTACCTCATACAAGACGATACTAAAGAAGATAGAATAAATTATTCCCGAGAGCGGTCGTTAACATTTTTTCTGTTTTTTTGTTTTTGCAGATTTTTGATTCTTTTTTCGGCTTTTTTCGGTTCTTTCCGACCGGATTTTTCCAGAATGATTTCGGCAGTTTCTTTTACGGTTTTGGCTTTTCCGATTTTAATCAAATCATCGGTTTTCATATCGGTCAAATTTTTGGAAAAGTCTTTTTGCGACAAAGAAGCATCTTGCAATTTACCGATACCTTTTACCAAATTTTGGGTCTCGGCTTTTGAGAGTTTTTGAGTTTTGATTTTGGTTTTATCGGAAATTGTTTGCTGCAAAACCTGTTCAAAAGTTTCGGCTCCCTGAGCGATGCTCTGCATATTTTCGTTAATGATTTTACCTTTGATACCTTTAAGTCCAAGTTGTTTCGATGTACGATTTGCAGCCAGAATTGCCTCCATTTTTCCGGCGGCCTGCTGCATTTTTTGATTATCCAGAGTTTGTTTAACCTCAAGTTTGGCCTTTTCCTCATCTTTCAAGGCGCTAAGTAAAGACGAATTTTCGTTTTCAATAGCAAAATCAAAGACAACGGTAGAATTTTCTTCCTCGTCTTCATCATCTTCGTCATAGACATCACGGATTTTAGTTTTAAGTTTTTTTAAGTTCGGCGGAAGATTTTTGACTTGTTTAGCGGTTTGTTTAAAATTGTTACGATCTTTAACCTCGGCGGTTAAAGCTTTTTTTACATCGATTCGCCGCGAGTTTTTCTCGTTTTTATCAAATCCTTTTTTCTGTTCCCAATCGACATTCAAGGGTTCATCGTCATTAAACATTTTCATCCTCAAACAAACAAAACATTTCTATTTTACACCTAAAAATTTGCAAGTCAATTATCAGATATTTCTTTAGCCAGATAAGCTATCATCAACGATCCGTCGGACAAATTGGCGATAGACAGCTCAAGTTTTTTGTCATCGTTACGACGCAAGAAAACTGTTTTGGCTGTCATATTTAAGATATTATCACTGATACCTTTTTTGATGTCATCCCAGTTGGCGTTGGTTGTAAAGAAATGTTTTTGACTATCCAAGACCTCTTCGAATGTTGGCTCGCTGTCCAAAAAAGTTTTATCGGCGTTCCATAAATTGAGATAAGCCTGATTATAAAAACTAACCCTGCCGTTAGTTCCGAATATTATAACGGCATCAAAAAGGTTTTGCAGCATTTCGGTTTGCACCGAGATTAAGGCATTATAAGCACTTGTAGCCGCCAAACGATCCGAAATATCTTCATAAGCAAACACGATTCCGCCCAAAGGATATGGGGCTCGCATTCTACGCAAAGTTTTTCCGTTAGGCAGATGCATCAAGTCATTTGTCGGCTCAAAAATTCTTGAGAAGTTTTTAACCTCATCTTGTCTGAAAGCTTTGAAATCAGGAACTTCCGGTAACAATCTTTTTTCTCGCAAGACATCCAAAAATGCCGAATAAGTAGGCTTATCATCCAAAAAAGCAGGGTCGAGGTTCCACAATTTTGCGAAAGGCTGATTATAAAAATTGAGCAACATATTTTGATTAAATACGGCAAAGGCCGTACCCAACGCACCTAATATTTCAAGTTGAGCTTCTTGATGTTGTTTAAGGTTTCTGCGTAACTGGTCAAGCTCGTTTATATTAATCAAGCACCCTGCCGAATAAGTTTTATCAAGGTTCTGCTCGGCATAAAAAGGGGTTTCGCACGCTTCCATGGCCACACGGCTTCCGTCCACTATCACCCCGACCGGAGTTTTTACTTTGCGGTTTGATTTATGAGCTCGTTTTGCAAGTTCCAAAGCAATACTTTCTCCGTTTGTTCCGATAATTTCACATCCGTCGTTTAATACATCGTCTCTGGATTTATTTGGCAAAAATTCCGTGTATTTTCTGTTGCAAAAAACGATTTTATAATTATTGTCCCGCAACCAAATGGCCAAAGGCAAATTGTCAATCAAATCAACTAATTTATTTAATTTATTTTTGATATCGGATTTTTCTTCTTCCAGAGATTTGATACGATTCGTTGCAAAGCTGACATCACGAAACCAGATCATATCGCAGTATATATTACCGTCGGCACCGTTAATTCTTACCCCTTCGAGGCGAATATATTTTTCGGAATTTTTCAATATAAAATAATCCTCAAAAGCGACGCCTTCTTCTTTGAGCAGGGCAACATACTTATATATTTTTTTGACATCATCTTTGTAGAAATTTTTCATAACATCTTCAAAAGAAGATTTAGTTCCGGTAGGCAAATTTAAGATTACGGCCAATCTTCTGGAACATCTTTCCTTGATTGTTTTTCTGGGGTCGTTGACCTTCTCATCCGGATATATAAAAGCGAAATACCCGTCATGAGAAGCATAGAGAGTTTCGGCATAACGTTCTCTGTCTCTTTTAAGAAAGTAGTTTTTTTGCTTTTGCCTGAGGTTTACCACGGACAAATATATAACCGACAATAGCAACGACAGGAAAACGGCGGCGATTAAAATCCATAATTCCGGAGCGGCATAGTAAAAATTTTGCAGCAGTTCAACATCCAACATCTAAGACCATATGCAAAAAATCATTGTTTATTTTGGGATAATATTATATAAAACAGATTATTAAAACCTAAAAGTTATGGTAAGTGGAAAAATGATAAGTTTGGCATTTGATACGACAGCCGCCTCTTGCAGTGTAATATTGAGCGAGGATAAGAGAATATTGTATAAATCCGAAAATTTGATGGAATTCGGACAATCTGAGTTTTTGCTTCCGGAGATAGATAAAGCCTTGCGGCAAAACGGCATAGGGTTTACCGCGGTTGATAATCTTTTTGTTTGTGTCGGTCCCGGTTCTTTTACCGGCGTTCGTTCCGGTATTTCTGCTGCCAGAGTATTTAAGTTGGCGTCGGAAAAATTAAACATCGGCGGTGTTTCGGCATTTGAGGCCTACAAAAAAACATTTGCGGAGGAGGACATAGCCGAGCTTAATGCCATAATTATCGAAACCCGCAGAGATGATTTTTATGTACAGATATTTGACAAGCACTTGCAACCGCTATCTGAGCCTGATGCAAAACCAAGAGAAGAGATAATAACATCGCTCAAAGGAAAATTGGTTTCATTATCAGGTGATGGCGTTGAAAGGTTTTTATCCTCACCTAGCGGATTATGTCTGCACGCCATAAAAATGTACGACTGTCTGCCGGCTGAAAACTTGTTATCGGCAGGCGAGGAAATGCTCAAAGAAAAGAAGCTAAACTTCCCCAAGCCGCTTTATTTAAGAGCGGCCGAAGTAAGTATGCCCAAATCCCGATAAAAGATTAACCTCTTTCATATGAGCGAGAATTTTCCATCATTCTTTGACGCACTTTCGCCAGCTCATATTCTCTCCGATTTCGTTCGCGTTTGGCTCTTTCTTTTGGTGTTTCGCGATAATTTGTTTTTACTTCACGCAAAGCCATAATTTTCTTCACCATTTCGGCTTGTGACACTCCGGGAGTACTTTTAATCAAAAAATTGTTTATTACTTCCGGCGTCAGAATCTGCTCCAGATTTTGAGCCAAGCCGGCCTCTGCCAAGATTCTGTTGAGTTCGACATTGAGTGTTTCCTCAAAATCGTCGTCATCGTCGTCATCATCCAAATTATCGCGTAAGATTTTTATTAAAGAATCTTTGAATAGTTTATTGACCAGCTTATTAAAATTTTTTTTCAAAACGGTTTCGTTTTTGGAGGCATTCATCAAAGCAAACAACAGCAGGTTCTTAACATATTTTTTTTGTTTAGTCGAAAGGTTAAGATTACCGGAAATACCGTTTTTTAGGAGCTTGAGTATTTCGTTTCTTTCTTTTTCGAATTTTTCTGCCATCATGAAATTCCTTCGATATATTTGTGAAATTCATCGGCTACTCTTTGGTAGACCTCTTTTTTGAAGGCAACGATTCTCTGCGGGGCCTCGCATAAATCTGCCCACATAAACTTCTTAAATTCAATTTCTTGCGGATTTGTTTCAAAATTTATGTCGCTGTCTTCCCCCAAAAACTCAAACAGAAACCAATACTGTTCCTGTCCCAATACGCGGTAATTTTCGGTTTGAAATTTTTTAATCACGGCAGGCGGAAAGTCATATTTTAGCGGCTGCTTTATCTCGGCCAATAATTTAACATTTGTAATAGCAGTTTCTTCTCTTAATTCTCTGATTGCGGCGGCAAAAGGAATTTCGTTTTTTTCAATGCCGCCTTGCGGGAATTGCCATTGCATATCATTGCAGTCTGCTCTGGCACATAAGAGGACTTTTTTCTGTTTTGTAACAACGATTCCTGCAGACTTTCGATAAATTTCGAGCATTATTCTACAACCAAATTTGACAACGGAACCAAAGCAAAGGGCTTAGAGATTTCAACTTTTTTTGCTTCTTCATAAGATATTTGCGGCGAAAAAGTTTTAACCCAGTTATAAAGAGCTAAGATAGCCACCGGCTTTGGTTCGGCCACGATTAAGACTTGTCCTTTGTTAAAAGCGATATTTTCGGCCTCTTGTAAAAGCTCCTCAATATCTTGTTTTAGCAAATCTTTAGATATAACAATATCGGCTTTGCGTCTTGCCAAGCCTTCAATTTGCAACTCATCGATTATTTTTTCATTTGAGGCATCAACGACCAAGAGTCCTCTTTGTTTGGCATCTGTCAACAATTCTTTTATGATATAAGAATTTTCCGGATTAACCAATCCGTCTTTAATAATCACCCCGCCTATCGGAGCTTTTTTACCGATTATTTGATGAAATCGCTCTACGGCATCATCTTTTGTAAGGTCGGAAGTAATTGATAAAGGACCGGAATCTTCTATGGCAAAATCTCTCGAAGACAGTAACAGGTCAACATATGTTTCGTGTCCTTTTTCTCTGGCGGCGAGGATAGCATCTTCGGGTTTTGGTGTATAAGGAGTGAAACTGACCGATACCTCGGAAGCAAAAGATTCGGCAACTTTATTAACTGAAAACTGATTAAATCCCATACCGGCAATGACGATAGCAACTTTTTTAAAGTTTGGCTGAGTGTCGACCGAATTACCATATTCGCTCCAAGGCTTCCGGTCGTCTGCGGCGATTTTGGGGAGGATTTGTCCTTTTTCGTTGGTTTCATACAAACTCTCATCAAGGCTTATATACTTAAGTTGTTGAGTAGGGCTTTGTGCCGGCAGATTAAAAATATTTGGTACCGATGCCAACAAATCTTCCAGTGAGAAATCTGGGTTCTCTTCTATTTTCTTTTTAATTTGGGTTTTTCTGACATCATCAACAAAAGCATCAATTTTGGTTTTTTCCGGTGTCATTTTATCTGGCAGAGTCAGGATAAATTTCGGAGCTTTATTATCCTTATCAAACATTAGTTTATCAATTTTTGACTTGTATGTCGGTTCGCTTTTTTCCTCGGCGAACCAATATCCCACACCGATAACCGAAGCAACGATAACGAGTATGGCGACTATAAGTTTATTATATTTTTCTAAAGTACTTTGCAAGGACAAATCTCCCGATTTTATTTGTCGGCTGAAGTGTAGACATTAAGGGCTTTAACGGTATCTACGGCACGAGACAACTGATAGTCTTTTCGCCAGTCTTTATCTTCATCTTTTTTATCTTTATCTTTTTTATCTTTATCCACGGTATCATTTTTAAGAGCGTTAGTATATTCGGCTTCACTGAATTCGTACTCGTCGGTATATTCTTCCAGTTTTGCCGGATGAACAACGATATCGGGCTCTATACCGGTTGCTTGTATTGAGCGACCCGAAGGAGTATAGTATTTTGCGGTGGTAAGACGCATAGCACTTTTTTCACCCAAGGGCACGACGGTTTGTACGCTTCCCTTTCCAAAAGATTTTTCGCCCATAATTACGGCGCGTTTATGGTCTTGCAAAGCACCGGCAACAATTTCTGAGGCCGAAGCCGAACCGCTGTTAATCAGCACCACGATAGGAAGACCGTTGGTAATATCTTCTCCTTTAGAGGAATAGCGTAAAGTGTCCTCATCATTACGAGCTTTGGTTGAAACGACTTCTTTTTTACCCAAGAACAGCCCCGAAACGGCAACGGCTTGATCCAACAGACCGCCCGGATTGTTTCTTACATCAAGCACAATTCCTTTGAACGGGGTTTTGCGTTTTTTGGTTTCTTTTTCAAACAGTTTTTTTATGTCCTTATCAACATCTTCCGAAAAAGAACCGATTCTGATATAAAGCACATCCTCGTCTTTAACATCGCTTTTAACCGATTGAGTTTTAATTTCTTCTCTTTTTAAGGTCACTTCAAAAGGTTTTTCGTTTAGACGGCGGATTGTAAGTTTAACCTTGGTTCCCGGTTTTCCTCTCATCTTGTCAACGGCTTCGTTAAGTGTCATACCGATGATAGTTTCGCCATCGATATTGGTAATATAATCCCCTGGTTTTAATCCGGCCTTAAATGCCGGAGTATCGTCAATCGGAGATATGATTTTAACCACGCCCTGTTCCATTGTGATTTCGATTCCCAGACCGCCGAATTTTCCGCTGGTTTGTTCGGTCATATATTTGAAATCTTTCTCGTCCAAATAGCTGGAGTGCGGATCAAGAGAAGACAACATACCGTTAATTGCCGATTCGATTAACTGTTTATCCGTCACTTCCTCGACATAGTTTGCCTTAGCTCTTTCCATAGCCTCGCCGAACATATTAAGCAATTCATAAGTATTGGTTTGCTCGTCTTTGTTCTCTTCGGCTTTTTTAGCCCAAGAGGCTTGAGTTGTGATAAACATTGCGGCAACGGCTATTAACAATATTTTTTTCATGATTTAAGCACCCCATTTAAATTTTGAACCATGCAGCCGGATTAATCGGCTGATTATTTTTTCTAATCTCGACATACAATTCGGCATTTTCCTCTTCCGGCATATTACCGATAGGCTCACCGGCCAAGAGCATTTGCCCGAGTTCCACATCTACATTTCCCAGCCCCGACATCAATGACAAGTAGTCATCGCCGTGTTCAACGATAATCATATTACCGTATCCTCTGAACGGACCGGCAAAAACAACTGCACCGTCAAAAGGAGAAATAACCTGAGCATTTTCTCTTGTTGCCAAGGTAATACCTTTTGCCGAAATCCCTTTCATTTTTTCTTCGCCGTAGCGGGTTACAATTTTTCCTCTGGCCGGCAGCGGTAATTTTCCTTTTGCTTTTGCAAAACCCGATGCAATATTTGTTATACTTGGTTGAGCAGATTTAATCAAGTCAGCAGATTGTTTTTCCTCTAATTTTCTTCTTTCTTCTTCTTTACGGCGTCTTTCGGCTTCACGTGCTTCTTTTTCTTTTCGCTGTTTTTCGATTTGAGCCAGGAGGTCTCTTAAATCCTTAGCTTTAGAAGCCAATTTATCCATATTTTTTTTAGTTTTTTCGCTTTTGATTTCAACTGATTTTCGCAAAGCGACTTTTCGCTGTTGCAGTTTTTTCATTTGCTGATGTTCGTTTTGCAATACAATTTTTTGCTTGGAAATTTCGGCAATTTGTTTTTCGATTTTGTTTTTTTTGTTTGCAATATCGAGCATTTGCTGTCTGATTTGCTCGGCATTTTCTTCCAGATAAGGCACCGTTCCACGCAAAATCATGGCACTTCTGATAATATCGACGGGAGATAACGGTTGAACCAAAAGCGATTCCGTTGGTTTTAGTGCAAGATTTTGCAAGGCGGCCAAGGTTTTAATCAAGTTTTCATCCTCTTTAATAAAACCTTTTTCGGCATTTTCCAAATCGCTTTCCAAGGTTTTGAGTTGTCTTTCCATCAAAGAAAGTCTTTCTTCCGTATTTTGGATTTTTTGTGCGGCGTCGACCATTTCTTTGCTTATTGAAGAAAGCTCAAGATTGATTTGAGTTGCCTGGGCTTGCAGTTTTTTATGTTCAATGCTTTGTTGTAAGACTTCTTTTTCAACCTCTTTGAGGTCATCTTTCGAGACATTTGCCGCCGTTGCGGCCACCGTGGAATAAAATACTACGGCAGCCGCAAGAAATATAAATTTGAGAACGGCGGTAAAGTTCATATTTATCTCTTAAGCAAAGATTTTCCGGTCATTTCTTTAGGTTGCTCGATTCCCAAAAGTTCGAGCATGGTCGGAGCAATATCGGCCAAGCGACCGTTTTCAAGCGATTTAACCCCGCTTTGGTCATTAACCAATACGGCTTGAACCTTACCTACCGTATGAGCGGTGTATGGTTGTCCGGTAATTTCATCAACCATTTTTTCGCAGTTTCCGTGGTCTGCGGTAACGATTAAGACGCCGCCGATATCTTTGATGGCATTTTCAACCTTACCCAAACACTCATCAACGGCAGCCACGGCTTTTAATGCAGCTTCCATAATTCCGGTATGACCAACCATATCGCCGTTGGCAAAGTTGCAAATAATGACATCAAATTTTTTACTTTCGATGGCATTAACCAGCTGTTCGGTAACCTCATAAACGCTCATTTCCGGCTTAAGGTCATAAGTTGCGACTTTGGGGCTGGCGATAAGGATTCTTTCTTCACCTTCAAACTCTTTTTCCTCACCGCCGTTAAAGAAGAAAGTAACATGAGCATATTTTTCGGTTTCGGCGATTCTGAGCTGTGTCAGGCCGTGTTTGGCTACAACTTCACCCAAGATATTGGTGAGTTGCTCCGGGGGAAAAATGGTATGCATAAAACGGTTGTGGTCGACCGAATACTCGGTCATTCCGACATGGTCGGAAAAGTTAATTATTTTCTTGCGTTCAAAGCCGTTAAAATCTTTATCGGCCAAAGCATAAAGAATTTCTCTGGCTCTGTCGGCTCTGAAGTTAGCCATCAAGATAGCATCGCCGTCCTGCATTCCGTCATAATCACCGATAACAACCGGAACAACGAATTCGTCATTGACCTTGTCGGCATAAGAAGCTTTGATTGCTTCATCGGCGGTGGCAAATCGTTTACCGTCGGCCAAGACCATATTGTTGTATGCTTTTTCGATTCTGTCCCATCTCTTATCGCGATCCATGGCATAAAAACGACCTTCAATGGTGGCGATTTTAACATTATTAAAACCGGCAACATCCTTTTCAAATTGTTGCAGATATTCCGCAGCCGATGCCGGAGGAGTATCGCGTCCGTCCAAAAAGGCGTGAACCCTGACCGGAATGTTATTTTCCGATATTATTTTGGCCAATACTTCAATATGGCTCTGTGAGGAGTGAACGCCGCCCGGAGACATCAAGCCCATCAGGTGGCAAGTTTTTCCGTTTGCTTTAAGGGTGTTTATCATATTAACCAAGATTGGATTCTTAGCCAAGCTTCCGTCTTTAATTGCCAAATCGATTTTAGGCAAGTCTTGCATTACCACGCGTCCGGCACCCAAATTGGTATGACCCACTTCGGAGTTTCCCATCTGACCTTCGGGTAACCCTACGGCCAGACCTGAAGTTTCGACAAATCCGTGCGGGCATTCGTTAAGTAAACGATGCCAGTTAGGAGTGTTGCCGTTTTCAATGGCATTGTCGGCGGTTGTTTTTTCTCTGTATCCCCAACCGTCAAGGATAAGTAGCATTACTGGTTTTTGTGTCATGTCATTTTCCTTAAATTTACAAAACTTATTGCATTATATATAACATTTTTCAAACGGAAAGCACTATTTTTTACAATTATTGCATAATTTTTTTCCAGATTTGAGCCGGCAGTCCCGAACCGTAGACATAGCTCATCGGCGAGTTATCGTCGTTTCCGACCCATACCACGCAGATAAGATTGTCATCAAAGCCGGCAAACCAAGCATCGCGGTGGTTTTGGCTGGTTCCGGTTTTACCGAAAGCCTCACGACCGATATTGGCTTTGCGACCGGTTCCGGATTTCATCACCTCACGCAGGAGTTTTTTCATCAGTACGGTTTTTTCTTCGTCAAAAATTCGCACCGGTTCGCTATCCATGCGTTGATACAACTGATATCCGTCGTTGCTGTATACTTCTTGCACGGCATATGGCCATACGGCATATCCGCCGTTGGCGATTGAAGCATAGGCCGCTGCCAAATCAATCGGTTTTACGCCCGAAGAGCCTAACGCCAATGACAAATCATTTTCCATCGGGGTGGTAATTCCCATTTTTTCGGCATTTCTGATTATAGCTCCGGTCCCGACCTGTTGAGCCAAATTCACTGTTGCCAGATTTAAGGATTTGGCAAAGGCATAACGCAAATTTACCATGCCATAGGTCTTGCCGTCATCATTCTGCGGCTGCCATCCGCGAATATTAATCGGTTTGTCTTCAATTATATCATCGGGTGTCATTCCCTGATTAATTGCCGTCATATAAACAAACAGCTTAAACGCAGACCCAGGTTGTCTGACGGCTTGTGTTGCTCGGTTAAATTGGCTTTGAAAATAGTTTGCACCACCGACCAAAGCCTTTATGGCGCCGGTTTTATCCAAGATAACTACGGCACCTTGGGTAACATTTTGTTTTTTGGCTCCGGCCAAGGCTTCTTGCAATACGGCCGAAGCCTTTTCCTGCAAATCTTGATCAAGGGTGGTCAAGGCATAAATGTCGGTTTCCTGCTCACCGACACGGGATATGACTTCATTATAGGCATAATCGGCAAAATAAGCTCCGTTTTTGACTTTTGCCGGTTTTTCTTTGCCGAGCGGCATTTTAAGCACTCGCTCATAATCTTTCTCGGATAGCAGGCCGTTTTCAACCATAATATTAAGTACCACTTTGGCACGATTTATGGCTCTTTCCTTTGAGGCAATCGGGTTATAGCGAGACGGAGCCTTAAGCATTCCGGCCAAAATTGCTCCTTCCAGCACATTTAGATCACGCGAAGTTTTTTGAAAATATTTATTGCTGGCCGCCTCGATTCCATAAGCCCCGTTGCCGAAGTAAACTCGATTGAGATAAAGGGTTAAAATCTGCTCTTTGGAAAATTTGTATTCCAACCAAAACGCCAGCATAAGTTCTTGAGCTTTACGGTTTATGGTTTTTTTGTTGGTAAGGAACAGGTTTTTTGCTACCTGCTGGGTTATGGTGCTTCCGCCTTGAGCAAATCTGCCGGCAAATAGATTGGCAATCATGGCTCTGGTAAACGATATTATATCAAAACCGAAATGCGAATAAAAGCGGCGGTCTTCGGTATAAACGATGGCGTCGGTAACATATTGCGGCAGTTCATCGGCCGGTACCACTTCGGAATAAACCGTGCCAAAGCTCATAACCTCATTTCCGTTTTCGGCGATGATGGTGGTAGAAGGCAAACGCGTACGATTGATTGCCTCGCTCATATCCGGAAGAGTTATCAGGCAAAACAACAAATACAAAAATAAAGCTCCGCCGCCGATTAAGGCTAACTTGAACAATAGTTTGAGTTTACTAAATTTCTTTTTGCGTCTGGCAGTTGTTTTTTTGCGTTTGTTTTTTTCGTTTTTTTTCACCACTTTATCGATTCCTCTTTTTTGCGATTCTCTTTGATATTATAGCAATAAGAGGTTAAACAAATTTTTAATGTGATAAAAATTTTTATTGGTGGCGTCAGCAATAATAATCTTTTATAATTAGGCAAATTTATGCAAAGGAACAAACATGACGCAAAAAATTTGCCTTATTGACGGCTCGGGCTATATTTTCAGAGCTTTTTACGGACTTCCGCCCTTAACTGCACCCGACGGCACGCCGGTTAATGCGGTTTATGGCTTTACCAATATGTTTCTGAAGTTGACAGCCAAGATTCCCTGCGATTACTGCTTGGTATTGTTTGACGCTAAAAGGCAAAATTTCCGCAACGATATTTTTGCCGACTATAAGGGTACCCGCAAAGAAACACCGGAAGAGTTAATTCCGCAATTTCCGCTGATTCGCGAGGCTGTAAATGTCCTAAATCTCAATTTTTTGGAAATGGAAGGCTATGAGGCCGACGACTTAATTGCCACTTATGCCGCTAAAGCACTGGCAAAGGGAATGGAAGTCGTGGTTGTTTCCGGTGACAAAGATTTGATGCAGCTGATTCGCTCTGGCGTTGAGTTTTATGACCCGATGAAAGACAAATTTTTTACTCCGGAGGATGTCAAAGAAAAATTCGGCGTCTATCCCGACAAAGTGGTTGAGGTGCAAGCCTTATCCGGAGACAGCATTGATAATGTCCCCGGTGTCCCCGGAATTGGCCCCAAAACCGCAGCTCAGCTGATAAACGAGTACGGAACCGTTGAAAATTTATTGGCTCATGCTCACGAGATAAAACAAGACAAACGCCGCCAAGCCATTATTGAGAATGCTGATAACGCACTTATTTCCAAGCAACTGGTGCGGCTAAAAGACGATGTTCCGGTAACTGAAGAGATAGAAAGCTTTGTCTGCAAATGTCCCGAGGCTGTTAAATTGCATGACTTTATCAATCGTTATGAATTTTCTTCTCTTAAAAACCGCATTGATAAATGGTTGGCGGAAAGATGTTCCGATTTAAGCCATCGTCTGCCGCAACCGATAGTAAAAAATTACCAAGTCATAAAGGACGAACAAGGGCTGAAAGAAGTTGCCCGCCGGATTGAAAATAATGCTCGTTTTGCCTTTACGGTAGCCTCTAAAGGCGAAAATCCGCATTTTGATAACGCCGAAGGCTTAGCGGTTTCTTGTTCTGCGGGAGAAGCCTATCTTATCAAATTTGCCAATACTCAAAATGTGAATATGGACTTGTTTGCCTCTTCAGGCAACGATTCCGGAATAAATAAAGAGGCATTTGATAGGATATTACGCCCGTTGTTTTCGGCAAAGTCGATTTTAAAAATCGGCAACGGTATCAAAAACAGCATGCATTTATTGCGAGCTAAATTCGGTGATTTGCCGTTTTTCCCCTATGATGATACGGCGGTAATGTCTTATTGTTTGGACAGTTCCGAACATTATCATGACACCAAAACCCTAAGTGAAGTATTTTTAGATGAAAAGCTGCAAAACGCGGAAGAGGTTTTTGGCAGCGGCAAAAATAAATTATCTTTTTCGCAAGTAGAAGAAGACAAGCAAAAAGAGTATTTGTGTGAACAGGCAGACTTTATTTTAAGAACTTATGATTTTTTGAAATCCCGCATGATGAGCGAGCACCGCACGCATATTTACGAAGCTTTTGATCGTCCTTTGGTGCAAACTTTGTATAATATGGAGTTACGCGGAGTAAAGGTAAACGCCCAAGGACTAAAGGATATCAGTGATTATTTTGCCTCCGGAATGCAAAAACTTGAACAAGAAATTTATGCTTTGGCCGGAGAAGAGTTTAACATTGGTTCTCCCAAGCAGATTGGGGAAATTTTGTTCGATAAAAAAGGGCTTAAAGGCAAAAAAACGGCAAGTGGTTCGTGGGCAACCGGAGCCGATGTATTAGAAGATTTGGCGGCCTCCGGTGAGGAGTTGGCAACCAAAATATTGGACTGGCGGGAGCTCAGTAAACTAAAATCGACCTATACCGATTCTTTATCAGAACTTTTGGATAAAAACTCTCGCCTGCATACCACCTATTCGCAGGTGGTGGCCAATACCGGAAGATTAGCCTCTTCAAATCCCAACTTGCAAAATATTCCCATTCGTTCCGAAGAAGGGCGCAAAATCCGTTCTTGTTTCATTGCCGAAAAAGGGTGCAAGCTGATATCTTGCGATTATTCTCAGGTAGAATTGCGGCTTTTGGCCGAAGTTGCCGATGTCAAAAAACTAAAAGAAGCTTTTGCTCATGGTATAGACATTCATACCGCAACGGCATCACATGTTTTCGGCATTCCGGCAGATAAGGTTGATGCAAATTTGCGCAGGCAAGCTAAAGCCATTAACTTTGGTATTGTTTATGGGATTTCTGCTTATGGCTTAGCCAAAAACATCGGTGTAGAGCCGGCGGAAGCCAAGGCTTATATAGACGCCTATTTTGCCCAAATGCCCGAGATAAAGGCTTATATGGAAAGAACCATTGAATTTGCTCATTCTCACGGCTATGTCGAAACTCCTTTCGGACGCAGATGTTCGGTATTCGGTATTAACGATTCTAATAAGCGACTTGTTGCCAATGCCGAAAGAGCAGCTATCAATGCTCCGATTCAAGGCGGAGCCGCCGACATCATTAAATTAGCCATGAATAAGGTTGAGAGAGTGTTGCAAGAAAAACAAATGCAAACCAAAATGCTCTTACAAGTCCACGACGAACTGGTTTTAGAAGCACCGGAAACCGAGGTTGAGCAGGCATTAGCGGTGGTCAAAGATTGCATGGAAAGCATAATCGAAAGTACCGTTGCTTTCAAAGCCGAAGCCGGTATCGGAAACAACTGGACCGAAGCCCACTAAAACAAGCCTTAAAATTTGATTTTGATATGAAAATTATGCACAAAAGCTTAAATTTTGCTATGCTTTTGGGGTTAAATGTTCTATATTTCATACAGATTTTTTATGAAAAAGAAATGAGGAATAAAGTAATATGGTTTCTGAAGTAACAAATGCCGTAGAACAAGAATACGGTGCAGATTCGATTAAGGTTTTAAAAGGTTTGGACGCGGTGCGTAAACGCCCCGGTATGTACATCGGCGACACCGATGACGGTTCCGGTTTGCATCACATGATTTACGAGGTTTTGGATAACGCTATTGATGAAGCTTTGGCCGGCTATTGCGATAAAACCGAAGTAATTTTAAATCCCGACGGTTCTGCCACTATCAGAGATAACGGACGCGGCATTCCGGTCGGTATGCACAAAGAAGAAGGTATCTCCGCAGCCGAAGTTATTATGACCGAGTTACACTCCGGCGGTAAATTTGATAATAACTCTTATAAAGTTTCCGGAGGTTTGCACGGTGTTGGTGTGTCGGTAGTTAATGCTTTGTCCACCTGGCTTAAGTTGCGTATTTGGCGTGAGGGGCACGAACATATAGCCGAATTTGCCAACGGTAATGTAACTCGTCACTTGGAAGTGGTCGGGGATGCTCAGGGCAGACATGGTACCGAAGTAACATTTCTTCCCTCTCCCGCAACCTTTACCATGACCGAATTTAACTTCGAAACTTTGGAAAGAGCCATCAGAGAAAAGGCCTTCTTAAATTCCGGTGTTTATTTGAAGTTGATAGACAACCGCGGAGCCGAGCCGAAAGAGGTGGATTTCCATTACGAGGGCGGACTTAAAGCTTTTGTAAACCACCTAAACAAGTCTAAAGCTCCTCTGCATGAAGAAGTTATTTTCATATCTGGAGAAAAAGACGATATTACGGTTGAGGTTGCTTTGCAATGGACCAATGCCTATAACGAAAGTATGTTATGCTTTACCAACAATATTCCGCAAAAAGACGGCGGCACGCACTTGGCCGGTTTCCGTGGTGCGTTAACCCGCAGTATCAATAACTATGTTCAAGAAAACGGTTTGCTAAAAAAAGAAAAAATCGTACTTTCCGGTGATGATATGCGAGAAGGCTTAAGTTGTGTGTTGTCGGTAAAAGTTCCCGACCCGAAATTTTCTTCGCAAACCAAAGATAAGTTGGTTTCATCAGAGGTTAGACCGGTTGTTGAGAATATTGTTAACGATAAGCTTAAAGAGTGGTTGGATGAACATCCAAATGAAGCTAAAATAATTGTCGGTAAGATAGTTGAAGCCGCCACAGCTCGCGAAGCTGCCCGCAAAGCCAGAGAACTAACCCGTCGTAAAGGCGTTTTGGATGTGGCTTCTCTCCCCGGAAAATTGGCCGATTGTCAAGAAAAAGATCCGGCATTGTCCGAAGTGTTTATCGTTGAGGGAGATTCCGCCGGTGGTTCGGCCAAGCAAGGTCGTCACCGTCGCAACCAAGCCATTATGCCTCTAAGAGGTAAAATTTTGAATGTTGAGAGAGCCCGCTTCGACAAGATGTTGAACTCCGCCGAAATCGGCACAATTATTACAGCTCTGGGTACCGGTATCGGTCGCGATGATTTCAATGCCGACAAATGCCGTTATCACAAAATTATCATCATGGCCGATGCCGATGTCGATGGTAGCCACATTCGTACATTACTGTTGACATTCTTTTATCGTCAAATGCCCGAATTGATAGAGCGTGGCTATGTTTATATTGCTCAACCGCCGTTGTATAAGGTCAAAAAAGGCAACTCTATTTTGTATATTAAAAACGAACGCGAAATGGATGATTATTTAATCAGAGGCGGCTGTGATGACGCATCGCTGATTTTATCAAACGGCGAACAAATTGCCGGTCAGGATTTGATAGATTTGGTCGAGAAAAACCGCAAAGCTCGCAGCTTGATTGCCAGCTTGAGCAAGAATGTTCCCGAAAAGATAATTGAGCAAATGGCCATTTTTGGTTTGT
Organism: uncultured Pseudomonadota bacterium; assembly: GCA_949292335.1. GTDB lineage: Bacteria > Pseudomonadota > Alphaproteobacteria > RF32 > CAG-239 > CAZU01. Next base: position 28,350 of record CASEYY010000041.1, on the reverse strand, counting down.
TTGATAAAGAGTTCTTAAATTCTGACAATCCGCAGGTTAAACTTAACGCTTTGGCTCAAAGATTGGACGAGCTTGAGGCTGAATATGATCGCGGTTGGCATGCCGAAATGCAAGCAGACGGCAGCATTTTGTTTAGCCGTACCTTGCGTGGAGTTACCGAAAAATATGTTGTCGGAGCCAATATTTTGGATATGCAGGAAGTTCCGCTTTTGGCAGCCTTGCAAGAAGTATTACACACTAATTTTGCTCAAACCTCTACTTTAGTTTCCAAACAGGGTTTGGAAAAGAAAATCAGCGGCCCCGTAAGCTTTGTTGATGCGGTAATTGCTGCCGGCAAGAAAGGCATTACCATTCAACGTTATAAAGGATTGGGCGAGATGAACCCCGAACAGTTGTGGGAAACCACGCTTGACCCCGAGGCTCGTTCTTTATTGCAAGTTAAAATTGACCATATGGAAGAGGCAGATGAAACCTTTGCCACTTTAATGGGTGATGTGGTTGAGCCGCGTAAAGAGTTCATCCAAGCCAACGCCTTGAATGTGGTTAACTTGGATATTTAAAAAGACAATCATAAAAGCAAAAACCCCGATGAGTTTGAAAACTCACGGGGTTTTTTATTCGCTATAAATGACGATAAAACATAAAGCAGTTACCGTCATTTAAGAATTGATTGATGTCGACCGTTTTGTCGGCACAACCAACCAAATCATACATCAACAATTCTTTCTTGTTGAGTTCTTTTTTTGTAAGCGGAATGACATATTCCGGCAAATGCGGAATCTCATAGCCGAATATCGCCATTTTCTCCACCAGCTCTTTGTATTTTTTGCGGTTTCGTCGCAAAATGTCGGCAGCCTTTTTACTCAAAGGCACAGCCCGCGAGCTGATATGCTTGGCAAAATCAAACACATCTGCGGTCACCACCCCAGAACCAGCCTCTGCTTTATTGAAGGTTTTGACATAAAAGACCATGTTCTCAATAATTATGGCATGTGGACGGCCCATATTTCGGGATATCTCTTCTGCAGCGAACTTTTTGCCGTTTTTTACAAAGATTGCCTCAAAGGGTAAATCGCTTGCTTTCCACTCCAAATAAGCTTTTACATCTTGGATTGTTGGTTGACAAGCTTCAAATACTCTAAAGATTTCATGTTGTTCCATAAAAAAAATATTAAAAAAATTAAACATAATAGTATCTAATTATGTCAGCTAAGTTATTTTGATATATGTTTTTTGTCAAGCTAAAGTTTTAATGCCGGCGGCAGTTGCAGTCTTTTGAAAGCTTGGATTTCATATCTTTTGATAATATTTTCAACGGTTACAGCGTCAAATCCTTCGGCAATTATCTGTGCCGCAGTTTGTTTTTTATCTAAATAGAGAGCAAGTATTTTGTCCAGTAAGGCATAGGGCGGCAGAACATCCTCGTCTTTTTGCCCTTCTGACAGTTCGGCCGAAGGAGCTCTGGTTATAACCTCTTTAGGCAAAACCAAAGATTGCGAATTTCGCCATTTTGCCAGTTCAAAAATTTGTGATTTATATAAGTTTGCAATCGGAGCCAATCCGCCGCAGGTATCTCCGTAAAGGGTACAGTATCCCATGGCAATTTCCGATTTATTGCCGCAAGCCAAAACCAAATATGAAAATTGATTGGCATAAGTCATCAAAATTTTGCCGCGTTCGCGGGCTTGCAGATTTTCTAAAGTAAGTTTTTTGATGTTTTGATTCCAATTATCTTGTAAAAAATCTTTTTGGTAATCAATAAGCGGTTGAATATCTAAAATATGATAATCAAGATTGTTTAATTCGGCAATTTGTCCGGCAATTTGCAAGCTAAGCTCGGAAGTGAATGATGTTTTCATCATCAAAGCATGCACATTTTTTCCTCCCAAAGCTTCGGCGGCGGCTACCGCCACCATTGCCGAATCAAGCCCTCCCGAAAGCCCCAAGATTACTTCGTTAAAGTTATTATAAGCACAAAAATTTTTGATTCCGTCGGTCAAGTTCTTCCAAATTACTTGCATTTTAGATTACTCCTTTTTGTGAAGGTTTATATTCCTCAATCATGGCGTGGATTTCTTGCGGTACAAAATTTTTCCATCTTTTATCACCGATTTTAATCATGTCTCGCACCATCGAGCCGGAAACATACGGGAATTTGTAGTCGATTCTATTTTCAATAACAATATGCTTAAACACTTTGCGAAACCATTGAGCATCATATTCGCTTCCGGCATAGTATACTTCCGGCCTTGGATGGTCAGGCAAGGATTCTTGCAAAAAGTCCAACACAAACTCAGCCCATTGCGACGGATTGTTAATATCAAACATACCCAATACGGTAATTTGCGGATTGTCTTTATATACTGTTTGAATCATCTTTTTTCTGAGCACATAAGGGTAGGGGTTGCGCTCCGTTCCCTGTTCCTGCACCGAGCCTAAAAGAATAATCACCTTTTTGCACTCATCAAGCATTCTGTTTATTAGTTTGATATGTCCGATATGCAGAGGTTGAGCTCGCATAACCGCTAATCCGGCCTCATATTTCTGTTCCATTTTATCCTCCGGTGCTATACTCATTTAACAAAATTATATAAACGGAAATTGCTTTTGCCAATAAAATTATTGACTAAGAACAAAGATAGCTTAAACTTTGCTCAACAGATTAATTTTCGGAAAGATTTTATGCGTTATATAGCTTTTGTTTTATCAGTTTTTGCACTTTCTTACTCTGCGTATGCCAAAGAGGTTGATTATGGTTTTTCGGGGCAAGCCAAGGGTCTTTACGGCTATTCCGATATATCCGACCACAATCATGCCAACGCCGACGGGCATATATCAAGTTATATAAGCTACGATTTTAACGCAGATACCACAGCCACGCTTTACCTTGATTTAATGGGCGGAATTGATAAAGAAATCCAAGATTATAATCAAGGCCGTTGGGGCGAAGAAGTATACGGCGAAATAAATTCGGCTTATGGTCTTTTAATGGCCGGACAAACCTGGAATGTAGCCTCGCTTTTTCATGACGGAGCTTCGATGGTAGGTGCAATTACGAGTAATAATGATATTGTCGATTTTATTGCTAACCCCAACTGGCAAAGAGATGATAAAACCACCATTTTTTCAACTCTTAACTCAACAGATATCAATACCGATGGTGTTGCTCCGAAAATAAACTACATTTCGCCGGAATATTTCGGTACGGCAGTTGGTTTTTCTTATATTCCCGACAGTTATAATCGCCGCGGCTTAGAAAATAAACACGCCGGCTATGCTCATCATGATGCTTTTGTTGCCGCGTTATATTCCGACCATGACTTTGGTTGGTTTTCGGCCAAAACCTCGGTTGGCTATGGGCAATATCACGGCAATGATAAAGATTACTCGCTAAGCCTGCGTTTAAGCCGCGGTAATTGGTCTTTAGGCGGTGGTTTTCGCAAAACCTATATAGACGGCGAGGACAAATCTTCACCGGCATGGAACCTGCCATCAGATTTTGACGCCTACCGCGAAGGCTATGCTTGGAACATCGGTCTGGGTTACGAGATAGGTCCTTTTTCATCAAGCCTGACCTATTTTAATACCAAATCCGATAAGTCTGATAATTGTAATAAAATCGTTGCCTTTTCCAATCAATATGAGTTTAATAAATACATCGATATATATTTAGCCGCGGCCTATGCTGACAATTCATCAGCCCAAGAAACCGTTCATGGTTATGTCCTTATAAGCGGTATAGGAGTTAATTTTTAATGCCGAACCTGTTATTTATATCCGACAATGAAGCTTTCAAGGAAGACCTTTGGGGGCAGATAAAGACCTATGCACCGGAATTTACAACAGCCACCGATGACAATCATGCCGATTTGCTGGTAGTTGATGACAATAAATCGATTCTCAATTCTCTCAAATCAAAAGGGGGAAACAAGCCTCTGATTTATCTTAGTTCAAAAGACGATGATTTTGCCGATATATATCAAGTCATAAACAAGCCGTTTTCTTTGAGCAATTTTATTGATGTAATAAAATCGGCAATAAACACATTTGAAAATTCCAAAGAAGGTAGCTTAGAATTTAATAATTATATTTTATATCCGGCCGCCAAAGAGATAGTAAACCTCCGCAACCACAAAACAACCAAACTTACCGAAAAAGAGGTTGCCATAATTAAGTATTTATACAAAAACAAAGATAAAATAATCGGCAAAAACGATTTGATGCAAGAAGTATGGGGCTACGCGGCCGATGTTGCTACCCATACGGTGGAGACACATATATACCGCTTGCGGCAAAAGGTAGAATGCGATGACCTATCCGCCCAACTTATTTTGACCTCAATCGGCGGTTATCAGCTTAAAATGTAAAGAAGGCTCCTAAACAGGAGCCTTTTACTATTTACCCAAACAACCATGAGTTTCTTTAGCATATTTAGCATAACATTTATAGAAGTAATTTAATCCTTGCTGTACGGCATGATTAACCGTTCCTTTAGGATAGTTACCATGCTTATCGGCTTTTCCGGCCTTAATTCCGGTCAATATTTCAATACCGTCATCAACGGTATCAATGGCATAGACATGGAATTTTCCGTCCTCAACCGCTTGCAGGATATCTTCTCTGAGCATCAAATCCGGCACATTGGTTCTGGGGATAATCACGCCATGCTCGCCGGTTAAGCCCTGATGTGCACAAACATCAAAGAAGCCCTCAATTTTTTCATTAACTCCGCCGATAGGCTGAATTTCACCAAATTGGTTGATAGAACCGGTTACGGCAATACTCTGCTTAATCGGAATGTTTGAAATTGCCGAAAGCAAGCAGTAATATTCGGTTGAAGAGGCACTGTCGCCGTCCACGCCGCCGTAAGACTGCTCAAAAACAATCGAGGCACTCAAAGACAGAGGCGAGTATTTGGCAAATCGGTTAGCGAGCAAACTTTCAAGAATGAGGACACCTTTTGAATGAATGGGTCCGCTCATCTCCACTTCACGCTCAATGTTTACGAATTCACCTTTACCGATTCTTACCTGAGTGGTAATTCTTGCCGGCTTTCCGAAAGAGGTTCTGGAGAAATTATATACGACCAAGCCGTTTATTTGTCCAACCTTTTTGCCGGCAATATCAATCAAGATGGTTCCTTTGTCAATTTGCTCCAACATCAAATCTTTAACTCGGCTATTGCGGTAGATTTGAGCATCTATGGCTTGGTCGATATGGTTTTTGCCGATATGATTTGATTTTGATTTTCTGGCCCAGTAATCAGCCTCACGGAGCAAATCGCCGATGGATGAAATATGGGCGGTTAATTTTTCCGAGCTTTCGGCCAAACGCGAAGAATGTTCGATAACTTTTGCCACCGCCTGACGGTTAAGGGAACGCAAATGCTTTTTCTTTGAAAGCGAGCCAATCAACTTAGCGTATTCCACTTCATTTTCTTCGGTTCTGTCCATTAACATACCAAAATCGGCTTCGACCTTGAAATAGTCCGAAAAATCAGGATCTCTTTCGCTCAATAGCTCATAAAGTTCGGCATCGCCGGTCAAAATAATTTTAACTCTCAAAGGAATAGGCTGCGGATCGAGAGATATTGTTGTGAAAGAAGTTTCCTCACTTGGAGCTTCAATCTTAATCAATTTAGAAGCAATGGCGCGTTTAAGAGAGTCCCAAGCAAATGGTTGCATCAACATTTTTCGGGCGTCGACCAATAAAAAGCCGCCGTTTGCCTGATGCAAGGCACCGGCCTTAATCAAGGTAAAGTCGGTAAGAAGAGCACCATATTGTTGGATTCTTTCAACTTTACCAACCAAATTGCCCTGCGTGGGGTGGTCAAGGTGAATAATCGGGGCACCGGAACCGGGCTCGTTTTTAACAATCACATTAACCTTAAACTTAGCATATTTGTCTTCTTCCGGCTGCTTGATTTTTGACAACAAAGCTCCTAACGGATCTTCGCCCTCAGCCGGAGTTGCAGTCTCGGCAGTCGGCAAAAATTCTTCTACATTTTCCAAAATGTATTTTTGGATTCTTTTTAAGAAAGCATTAGCTTGCTTGTGACCTTTGTATTTTTCGTGCAGTTCATCAATCGGACCTTTTACCGTTTCTTTTAAGAATTTGGTTCTTAAGCGATTAGTTTCTTCGCGTTGCTTATCTTCCCAGGCCGGTAAATCTTGAGCCGATTTTTCTATCTCGGCCTGCATCTGATTTAAATCATCTATCAGTTGCTTTTTTTCTTCTTCCGGCAGCTCTTCAAAAGCTTCGGGACTTAATACTTCGCCGTTTTTAACCGGAGCGACCACCAATCCCACCGGCATATGCAACAAAGAAACGCTTTTGCCTTTAGCTTTTTTTTGTAAAAGCTTGATGTACTTTTCTTTTGATTGCTTGTATTTTTCCTGAATGATGTTAACCCCGGCTTTATACTCTTCGCTCTCAAAAATTGTCGGGATTGCGGTAGAAAAAGTTTCAATCAGTTTATCAATATCTTTGGCAAAGTCGGCAGCGGTTCCGGCTGGAAAAGATATAGCTTGCGGCTTATACGGCTCGTCAAAGTTATAGATATAAGCCCAATCATCGGGTGTCGGGCGTTTTTTAGCCTCTTGAGCCAACACTCTTTTTACCAGCGAGCTTTTACCGGTTCCCTCAGGCCCCAAACAAAACAGATTATAACCTTTTGATTGGATATTAATGCCGATTTCCACGGCGGCTAAAGCTCTGTCCTGACCCAAAGCCGACAGTCTTTCTTCCAGCTCGGCGGTAGAAGCAAAAGAAAACTTCTGCGGATCGCATTTGGTATATAACTGGCTGGGGGTAAGTTTGGTAATGCTCATGATAAAAAAATCCCTATACAATAAAATTTAGCTAATCTATACTAGAGCATAATAGAGCAATAAAAACTAATTTTGAGTAAATAAAACCGCAATGTCGTATTTTATTTTTATCGCATTTTTAATAATTTTAGGGTTATCCCTAGGATATGCTTACCATAATTTTTTTGCTATCAAGCGAAAATTTCTGATTAAACAAGTACGAAGCAAATTGATTAATCAAAAATTTTTTTCATCAATTATTTCTGACAATACGGCAGAATATTTAGCCAAATTACCCACCAAAGAAAGCCGAGCGATATTGTCGTATGATATTTTACAATGGCCAAAACACATAAAAGACGAAGCTACGGCAGAAAAATTAAAATTTATGTTATCGGGAAAAAATGCCAGAGGATATAAAAAAGATGAACTTTTTTTGCTGTTGTCGGCACAATTTGCTGCTTCAGAGGGGTTGTACGAGAAAGCCGGAAGCATAATCGAAAACATCAAAAAAAGTAAGAAACAACCCGAGAAAGCTACACATGATTTAGTATCGGCACAAACTTCTTTATATGAAGGAGATTTGGAAACCGCCGTTATAAAGGCATCAGCAGCTCTAAAAATTTTCAAAAAATTTAATTTTCTTTACGAGGAAGGATTAACCTATTTTGTCATCGGCTCGATTTATCGCATAAGCGGTATGTATGATAGTGCAGATATTATGTATCGCTCCGCACTTAAGGTATTTAAGTTTTTATCGGCAGACCGCAATATCGGCGAAGTTTTGGGTAATATGGGAATGCTTTTGTCGGCACAGCAACGTTATGAAGAGGCTAATGACTATTTTAATCAAGCCATATCTCAATACCAATCCATCAAAGACAAAGAAGGCGAGAGTTTTATAATCAACCAAAAAGCTCTGACCGCTTTGCTTCATCAAGATTTTTCTTTAGCACAAGAGCTTTCGGCAAAAGCACTTAAGACACACAAAAGTTTGAAAGGAAAATCGTTGTCCGAAGAAATAATGGCTCGAGCAGCCTATCTCAGAGAAGACTGGAAAAATGTCATAGAACATTCAACCGCCGCTGCCGCCGGCTATAAAAAAAGTAAGAATTATGCCGGAGCATACGAGAGCATGTACATAAATGCGGAAGCCTTGGTAAGAACGGATAACTTGGATAAGGCCGAAAAACTTTTACGAGAGATTATAGCCTCGGATAAAAGACACAAAAGTTGTTTTCATGTAGCCAACGCCTATACATTGCTTGGAGTTATTTTTTTCCGTCGTCAAGATTTCGAACGAGCTGAGGGGATTATCAATCAAGCACTTAAATATGAGTTATACAACGACCGCGATAAAGGAGCGGCGGTTGACTATCTTAATTTATCGCTGATTGAAAAGGCCAAAGGAAATAAGGCATATGCCAAAAAATATATGGAACAGGCACTTGATCATGCACTTGCTTCTGACGGCAAACTCTACGAAATGATTAAGGCTCGACTGAATTAAAAGATATTATCCAATCAATATTTTTTCCGGTTTGTTGAACATCTTTTATGCCCATTTCCCTAAACCCCAAGATATAAAATCCTGGCAGAGAAAAAATATTGAAAGGACTGTTTTTGGTAAATAATATACGATTTTTAACCGATAGTCCCGAAGTTATCATCATTTTTCTGAAAGGAAAAGTCCAAGCCGGAATTCCAAACTCGCCAAACAAAACCACAGGATAGTTCTGCATCTTTAAGAAGTTGGAAAGTTGCTCAAAAACAATATTAAAATCTTTTTTTTCGACATCTCTGAAATCTACTTTTACCAAAGTAATCGGGTTTTGCGGTTCAACGGTCACATATTCGGCGGCATATTTGCCGTCAAACAACACCTCGCCGGCGTTAATTATTTGATTTTTATTAAATCGGTCAGTTATTTTCTGTTCCGGATTGAATGAAAGCTCCATTTTTTCGGAACCGTCAAAATCTTCCGCCACAAATATATTTGCGTTTGCCGAGATAAATGTAGAATTTGTGATAAACAACAAAAAAAATCCGAGCATATATTTATATCTTTTCCGCCAAAATGTATAGACGGTAAGCAAGGCAGAAATCAAATACAAGTATAAGGGGCTCAAAGCCGCGAGGCAGAGATTTTTTGTTAAAATTCCGCCACCGGTCATAACGGCTAATATCACCATCACGATGATACAAAACCACGATTCTCTGCGTAAATGTTTTTTTTGGCTTAAGTAACCCATTTTTAATTTGTTTGTGTTAACTTTGGTAAAAATATGCTTTATTATAAAACAAAAAAAGTTTTTGTAAATGGTTGAAAGAGATGCTGGATAAAATATTATCATCGGATTTGTTTATAAAATACAGCGGTAAATTTAACTCAATGCTGAGCGGTGCCGAGCAATATATTCGCGAAACCGACAATATAAAGATAGTATCATTTTCTCTTATGACTTTGGCACTGGTATTATTTTTATCGCTTATAGTCATAATTTATGTCCGCAACATCATTTATTTTGTAAAGAGCAACAATCCCAAAGAAGACGGAGAAGAAAGGCAAGACAACTACATAGTTTTGTCGGCGGAAGATGCCAATTTGGAATTGGAAAGGGAGTTGCAAAGAGAGCTTGAGATGGCACAAGCCGAAAAGCAAGTGCGGGAGTTGGCTGTCCGAGAGGAAGAAGAAAAGCAACGCGAGGCCGAACTTTTGGCCGCCGCAGAGAAAAAGAAAGAAAGAAAAAAGGAAGAAAAAGAGAATAAACAAGAAGAGAAAATCAAGACTCAAGAGGCCGAAAAGCAAGAACATATAAAAGCGAGCAAAGAAAAGATAGGTGTTGATTTAGACTGGCAAAAGGGGAAAATTCCGCCGGCCAATGAAGTTGCAAAAACCGAGAATATACAAAATATACCCACCAGCTATCAGCAAAGCCGCAAAGAATTGCAAGATTTGATGGGCTTGGTGCTTGATATGCTGGGTCGCGGAGTAGATGACTTAAAGATAGCCCAGACCATAAATTACAAGATGCAGGGAATGGGTGAAGAAAATGATATAATCAAAAGTATTGACGCCGTAAAAATATTTATTTCTTTATGCGTATCGGGCAAGTTTTCACAACTTAAAAAGTTCTCCGAGCTTCCCGGAGAGGAGCAGGCACTATATAATTTGGCCAACGGCGACCCGTCTTTGGCACTTGCTTTGCTGGAAAATTTAATGGACAGCAATATAGATAAAGCCAACGGCAGTACTTCAGAAGAAAAGCGGCAACAAATATATCAGGAAGTTTCCGCCTATGCCTGTTGTTTCGGAACATTGGCTGAGCTTAACGATGTCATGCTTGCGACATCTTCATATGAACTGGCAATAGAGCTTTCCTCAACCAATGTTGTTGCGTGGAGCCGTTTGGGTGATGTTTACCGCAAAGCAAGCTCATTACCGAAGGCCGCTTGGGCATACCAGAATGCTTTGAGTTTTGCCGATGGCGAGATTGATGCTTTGGAAGTTGCCAATGCCAACAAGCACTTATCGGAACATCTTTATGCTCAAGGCAACAGTATACAGGCAGCCAAGCTTTATAACAGTGCCAAACAATATTATGATTCTCTGGGAATTAATCGTCGTCTTGACAGGCAGGAAATTGACATAATTTCAATTATTGAAGAGAATCAAACGGCTTCTTTATCAGAAACCATTGCCAAATTGTTATCTTCCGAAAATATGCGATAGTTTAGTTTTGTGAGGCTTCAAAATTTATTCTCGGGTCCACCAAAGAATAGGTTATGTCGGAAATTAATTTTAACACCAAGCCGAGAAAAGCAAATATATACATTGTGCCGAAGATTACCGGATAATCTCTGGTCATGATAGCTTGATACCCCAAAAGCCCCAGCCCATTAAGCGAAAAGATAACCTCTATCAACAAAGATCCGGTAAACAACATTTTAATCAAGAGCGAAGGGAATCCTGCAATTACGATAAGCATTGCGTTGCGAAAGACATGACCGTACAAGACCTGATTTTCGCTCAAACCCTTTGCTCTGGCGGTTAAAACATATTGTTTGTTGATTTCATCGAGAAAAGAATTTTTGGTAAGCATGGTAAGAGAGGCAAAACCGCCGATAACCATAGCGGTCACCGGCAAAGCCAAGTGCCAGAAATAATCTCCTATTTTCCCCAAAAGAGAAAGCTCACTCCAGTTATCCGAAGTCAGATTGTTAAGCGGAAACCAACTTAAGTATGTACCGCCGGCAAAAAATACAATCAAGAACACGGCAAACAAGAACACCGGAATTGCCGACCCCAAAATTACCAAAAAAGATGTTACCGTATCAAACTTGGAGCCGTCTCGGACTGCCTTTTTGACGCCCAATGGAATTGCAATAAGGTAGATGATAAGAGTTGACCACAACCCCAAAGAAATTGAGACCGGCATTCTTTCGGCGATAAGCTTGGCAACGGATTTGTCTTGATAAAAGCTTTTGCCGAAATCAAACAACGCATAATCTTTTACCATTTTAATAAATCTTTCCAAAGGCGGTTTATCAAATCCGAATTGTTTTTCAAGCTCTCTGACCAGCTCTTCCGGTACGCCGGAAGCTCCCTGATAGTTACTTTTGGTAGTTTCGGTCACGGAAGCGGCTTTTCCGGAAATTGCCGCGGTTGCGTCGGTGTTCATTCCGCGGTATTGAGCCAACACATGCTCTACCGGCCCGCCCGGAGCAAATTGAATAATAACAAAGTTGAGAGCCAAGATACCCAACAAAGTAAAGGGAATGAGCAAGATTCGCTTGATAATATAATTACGCATTATTTCTCCTTTACCCACCAAGTATGAATATCGGCGCCGGTTTTGGTCTTTGTTTTCGGGTGAGCCAGCTTGTTGTTGTAAGCAATTCTGTCGTGCGGAGAATACCAATTCGGGATAAAGTAGTATTCTTTCATTATGACTCTGTCCAGAGCTTTAACGGCGGCCAGATAAGATTCCTGATCACGAGCCTTGATGATTTGATTGATAATATCATCGACGGCAGGGTTTTTAATCCCCAAAACATTAAAAGAACCTTTTACATCGGCCGAAGCCGAGCCCCACAATTCTTTTTGCTCGTTTCCGGGGAGGTTGCTTAATCGGAAAGAGAGAATAGCCATTTCAAAATCAAAATTATCCAAGCGGTTTTTAAATACATTCACTTCCAAATTTCTGAAAGTGAGTTTAATTCCGATTTTGCGTAAATTTTCAATAAACGGCAGCATAACGCGGGTAAAAGTGGCTCCATTTGCCGAATTGCCCAGTATTTCAATTTCCAAGGGTTCGTTTGTTTTAAGATTGGTCATTTTGCCGTCAACAAAATCGTAGCCTGCCTCATTAAGCAGTTGAACGGCTTTTTTAAGATTTTGTCGTAATTTTTGCGGTGTCGAATTATCCGGCAAATCGAGCGGCGAAGTAAAAATATCATTTGGCAAATCGGTTTTGTATTTTTGTAAGATTTGTTTTTCCTTTCCTTGAGGCAATCCTGAGGCGGCCAGCTCGGTATTACTGAAGAGGCTGTAGATTCTGCGATATTGATTGTAGAAAAGTTTTTCGTTGGCCCAATCGAAATTAAAAGCCAAGGCAATAGCTTCACGCACTCTGCGATCGGAAAATTTATCCAGTCTGGTATTAAAGCCGAAAAATTGTAAAGATGCCGGATTGTTGTGGGGAATTTCTTCTTTGATAATTTTGCCGTCTTTTACCAGTTTATTATCATATCCGCTGACCCAGATTTTAGCAATATATTCGTCACGGGCGTCGATATTTCCGGAAAATAGTGCTTGCAAGGTTACGGTAGTGTCTTGATAAAACTCATATCTTACGGTATCAAAATTATAAAATCCTCTGCGAACCGGAATATTCTTCCCCCAATAGTTTGGATTGCGTTTTAGGGTTACATACTTGTTTACTTCAAAATTTTCCACTTGATAAGGGCCACTGCCCAACGGCGGCGTAAGCGAAGGTGTGGCAAAGTCTTTACCCTCGAAATCTTTTTTTGAAAAGATTTTAAATTGTGAGAGGATAAGGGGTAATTCGCGGTTCTGGCTTTCTTTTTTGAAATAGAACCTAACATGATTATCGGCAAGCTTTTCGGCTTTTTCCACATCGGCGTAATATATTTTATAGAGCGGAGCCCCTTTTTCAATCAGAGCATTAAAGCTGAAAATAACATCATCGGCGGTAATTTTTTCACCATTGGCGAATTTGGCATTTGGATTAATAAAAAAGCCGATAAAAGATTTATCGTCCGGCACTTCAAATTTTTCTGCAATTAAAGGGTATACCGCCATCGGATCGTCGGAAGATATAAAACCAAGACTTTCCAAAGAAAGTTCGGCGGCTTCCGGAAAAGCAATCCCCTTAAATATAAAAGGGTTAAAACTGTCAAAGGTGCCGTAGGCGGGCAGAGTTAATTTTCCGCCTTTGGGAGCCATGGGATTTACATAATCGAAATGAGTAAAATTCTGCTCGTATTTAGGTTTGTCGTAGATTGCAAATACATCTTTAATTTTGGTATTTGCCCAACCATTTAAAGAAAAAATGCACAAACAAAATACGAGCAAACTATTTCTGATAATTATCGGCATCGGTCCAGCTACTGAACGGGTAGGTTAAATTATCTGTTTCATCTTTAAGTTGCGGTTTAGGTGTTTGCCATTCTTTTCTCAGGGTATCCAGAGTTTTTTGCGTATCGGTAAAACCAACATCGTTATTTTTTACGATATCTTGCGGCTCAATAACTACTTCGGTTTGGTTTTCTTCCGCAGAGATAAAAGTTGCACTATCAAACACCGGTTCTTCGCGTTTTTCGGGCTGTTCCGGAGTTGAGCCGAAACTTCTCTCCAAAGCCAAAGAAAAAGGATCCTTAGCCTCAGGCTCCGCATTAGCGGCATTGTTGTTCTGTTCTTTCGTTCCCAAGGCTGTAAATTTGCTGAAAAATTGATTTACTTTTTCTTTTATCTGCGGTTTTTCGGCTTGATAAGCTTTGATAGCCTCTTGTATGGGAGTTTTTACTTCCTCATCAATTAAAGTTTCTTCTTTGGTAACTTGAGTGTTTTCGCGTTTTTTTCGAGCTTGATCGGCGATCGGAGCCAGAATGGCAAATACTTTGCCGAACACGCCGGTTTCAACGATATTAAGGAGCACCCGTTCTTTATCGTGTTTTTCAAGCAGAGCCAATAAGGTCTGGTATCTGGCACAAAACTCCATGATTGTACCTGCCAGCAGAGTATCGACCAATACATCGTCGAGTATTTTTTTCTGAAAATTAGGTTGTTGATTGTAATTTTCAATAACTACTTTACCGAACGACCATTTTCCGCCGTTTTGCACCTTAGTCCACAAATGCTCAATTTGGTCGATTGAAGAAAGCCTTTCCCTGGTTAAGAATTCACTCAAAAGTTCGTTCATATCGGCAATTAGAAGGTCAAAGCGGCTCAGAGCAAAAGAGTTTTTGATATTTTGTTCGGTTTCGAGCATAATTCTGGCCAAGAGGTCGGAATATTCCTGATTTTTTTTCATTTGTCCGAACAGTCTAAACATCTGGCGAGACAAGGATTTGTTGTAAATATATTGATTTACGAAGGCAAAGATAATCCAGATTAGAAGTATAGGCAAAGAGATAAACAAGACATAAAGCAAAACATTAAGAATGCCGGCATCAAAGAAAGACATTCCGTTTAATGAATCAATAACAAACCGCAGTGCATAAGCCAGCCAAATCAGAGAAGAGAAAACGGCGACCACCAAAGAAAAAGTTAACATAATCAACTCCCTAAAATCTGCAATAACATCATGATATTAGAAAATATCAATTTTTCCAACAACATTTATCAGTTCTTACACAAAAAGAAAAATGAGTTGGCAATTTTGCAAAAGCTATGTTATAAAAAACAAGGAATAATATATGAACGGAAAAGATATGGAAGAAGCAAAGACGGTCAGTTTAGAGTTTGAAAAGGCGATATCGGAAGTCGAGGAAAAAATATCACACCTCAAGGATATAGAGCTTGGTGACGGTGTTAACATTGACGGCGAGATTGCTCGTCTGCAGCAAAAATCCGAACGATTATTGAAACAGCTATATTCTAAATTGACACCTTGGCAGAAGACAATGGTGGCCAGACATCCGGATCGTCCGCATAGTATTGATTACATAAATTTATTGATAGAAGATTTTGAAAACTTGAGCGGCGACAGGTGTTTTGCCGAAGATTTTGCAATAATCGGCGGGTTAGGCAAATTTAACGGCCGCTCGGTTGTCGTTATTGGCCAGGAAAAAGGGCATGACTTGGAATCTCGGGTCAAACACAATTTTGGTATGGCCAAGCCCGAAGGCTACCGTAAAGTGCAAAGGCTGATGGATTTGGCCGATAAATTTAAATTGCCGGTTATAGCTTTTGTTGACACCTCGGGAGCTTTTCCCGGAGTTGAAGCCGAAGAAAGAGGTCAGGCACAGGCGATTGCTTCGTGTATAGAGAGATGTTTGAAACTCAAGGTCCCGTTTGTGTCAGTGGTTATCGGCGAAGGAGGTTCCGGCGGAGCCATAGCGGTTGCCACGGCCAATCGCATAATAATGTTGGAACATTCAATATATTCGGTAATCTCACCCGAAGGCTGTGCCTCAATATTGTGGCGGTCGGCCGATAAGGTAAAAGAGGCAACCGAGGCACTATGTCTGACGGCACAAGATTTGCGAAGACTGGGAGTTATTGATGAGATTGTTGCCGAACCGGCCGGAGGGGCTCAGAGGCACCGAGAAGAAACCATAAAAAGAGTCGGCTCGGTCATAGCTCGTCACTTAAAAGAGCTGGAAACACAAAGCGGTGAAGAATTAAAGCATCGCCGTACGGAAAAATTTTTGAAAATGGGGCGTCATCTTGCAAAATCTGAATAGTTTTATCATAGAAAATTTGGGATTAATAATCTTTTTTGTTCTGCTGCTGACGGCGGGCAATGCGGCATTTCTGTTTCTTCGTAAGGAAAAAAGCGGAGATAAGGAGCTCTTCTTGCAGTCGCAGGGAGAGCTAAGCGGTCGTTTGGCCGCCTTAAGAGAGGCAAATGCTCAAGAGCAAAGCCGTCTTTTTGCGGCATTAAATGAGCAAAGGCTGGCTCTGCTTAAGCTTATGGATGAAAAACTTTTGGCGGTAACCAAAAGTGTCGGCGAAGGATTGCACGAAACTACGGCTAAGACCAATGCTACGCTCACGGATTTAAGGGAGAGATTGGCCAAAATAGATGTGGCACAACAAAAAATATCATCATTGTCCGAACAGGTGGTTTCTTTGCAAGAGGTGTTATCCAACAAACAAGCTCGAGGAGCCTTTGGCGAAATACAGCTTAACGACCTGGTCAGTTCGATTTTACCGCCCAATGTCTATAATTTTCAATATCAGCTGAGCAACGGTAAAAAAGCCGATTGTTTATTAAAATTGCCCAATCCTCCGGGTTCGATAGTAATAGATGCCAAGTTTCCGCTTGAAAGCTATTATGCTCTGCGTAATGCTTCAAACGACAGAGAAAAAATCGAGGCCGAAAGATTTTTTAAGGCTTCGGTCTTAAAGCACATCAAAGATATATCCGAAAAGTATATTATTCCAAATGAAACTGCGGAATCAGCCTTGATGTTTTTGCCCAGCGAAGCGATATATGCGGAGTTACACGCCAATTTTATTGATGTGGTCGAAAGTTCCTACAAGGCCAAGGTTTGGATAGTTTCTCCCACTACCTTGATGGCAACTCTAAATACGGTAAGAGCGGTGTTAAAAGATGCTCATATGCGGGAGCAAGCCGGAATTATTCAAAAAGAAGTCGGGGTTTTGATGGAAGATGTCACCAGGCTTGATGACAGGGTCGAGAACTTGTCAAAGCATTTTAAACAGGCCGGAGAGGATATCGATTCCATCAAAATATCCTCAGGCAAAATCTCGCGTCGGATTCAAAAAATAGAAGATATAGAGCTTGGCGAAGGAAATACTCAAGCCTTGGAGCATTTATCCGGCAAGGAGTAAAAGCTTTGGATAAAAGGGAAAATATCCCTTGGCTTTTTGTAAATTTGATATATTGATAAAATAAGAAATGTTTAACTAAATTAAAAAGGAATAAAAAAGTGACCAGATCAGAATTAATTGAAAAAATCGCCGCCAAAAACCCGCATTTAACCATGAAAGATGTTGAACGCATTGTTGCGGTGGTTTTCGATTCGATAATTGACGCCTTGTCCCGCGGTGACAGAGTTGAGTTCAGAGGCTTCGGAGCTTTTTCGGTTCGCACTCGCAGCCCTCGGTTAGCCAAAAATCCGCGTACCGGTGAGCAGGTAAAAGTAGACGAACGCAAAATACCGCATTTTAAAACCGGTAAACAGTTGTTTGAATCATTAAACAAAAAATAGTTCTAAAGTTATTGTCACATATTTAACAAGGAGCAAACACCATGGGATTTATCAGAGTACTTATCGGTCTACCTTTGATATTTATTATTCTGGTGTTTGCTTTCGTAAATAATGATATGGCAGTTTTCAGCCTATGGCCCACGGGAGTGGAAATCACCGTTTCACTTAGTGTAGCCATAGTCTTTTTACTGCTTATGGGTTATATTTTCGGTTGGTTCTTTACCTGGCTGTCATATTCGCCGGTTCGTTCAGCCTTGCGTCAGCAAAAGAAACAAAACAAAAAGCTGTCCAAAGAACAAGAAAAGCTGGTTAAAGAGGTTGAAGGCCTGCAAGATAATATCGAAAACCTAAAGAATATTGTACCGACTGAGGAAAAGAAATCGTTTAAGGAAAAGTTTAAAGGCCTTTTTAAATCTTCAAAAGATGACACGGCGGAGACAAGCGAATGAATTGGATTTCCGATTTTGTTCGCCCTAAGATAAAAAAAGCCTCACCCAAAGAGCTGTCCGACAATTTGTGGACCAAGTGTCCCGAATGCGGGCAGATGCTTTTTAATAAAGAGCTGGAAAAAGATTTTTACATATGCTCGTTTTGCGGTCATCATCTTCGGTTGCCGATAACAAGAAGATTGCAGATGTTGTTTGATGACGGCAAATACAGAACACTAAGTCTGCCCAAACTTCAAGATGATCCGCTGAATTTCAAGGATTCCAAAAGATATACCGAGCGACTGCGTTCATACCGAAAACTGAGCGGCCGGGATGACGCAATAGTTGTTGCCTACGGCGAGATTGGCGGTATCAAAACGGTTGTGGCGATTCTTGATTTTAGTTTTATGGGCGGTTCAATGGGCACAGCAGTCGGCGAGGGGATTGTACGCGGAGCTGAGTTTGCATTCAAGACCAAAAGTCCGTTTGTGGCAATATCGGCTTCCGGCGGAGCCAGAATGCAGGAAGGGATATTGTCTCTGATGCAAATGGCTCGCACCACGGCGGCAATTAATCAGCTCAAAGAAAAAGGAATACCATACATTTCGGTAATGACCGATCCCACCACCGGCGGAGTTTCGGCATCGTTTGCCATGTTAGGAGACATTAATATTGCCGAGAAAGGAAGCGTAATCGGCTTTGCCGGAGCCAGAGTTATAGAACAGACGATTCGCGAACAGTTACCGGAAGGGTTTCAAAAAGCCGAATATTTGCAAACTCACGGTATGATTGACATTGTCGTTAATCGAACCGAGTTGCGAAACAAACTCATAAAAATACTAAAACTGTTGTTAAATCGCTAAAGTCGTGTCATAATCGGTTTGTCCGAGATCTAAAAGAGAAGAGTCATGTTATCGATTAAACACATCAACATAAATTCATTTAACGAAAACATTGTATATCTGCATAAAGATTGTGATACCTACAAACTTGATGAAATCAAGGGTCTCACCAAGGTCGAAATACATGGCGGAGCCGTACCGGTTTATGCTTTTTTGGAGATAGTCGAAGACGACAGTATATTAAAAACCAGCGAAATCGGGCTTAATAACGAAGCCTTTGCCAAGGTAAATTTACCCGAAGGAGCCAACATAACCATAAGCATGGCCGGCCCTCCGACATCGTCCGGAGCCCTGCAACGCAAAATATCTGGCAATATATTATCTTCCAATGAATATTCAATGGTTATGAAAGATATAGTGGCCGGCAGGTATTCCAATATGGATATAGCTTCATTTTTGGTAGCTTCCGGCTCATTTATGACGGCATCCGAGGTTTTGTCATTGACCGAATCTTTAGTCGGAGATGAGATTATTCGTTGGGATGAAGAGAATATAGTCGTAGACCATCATTGTCTTGGAGGAGTTCCCGGCAATAAAACAGATATCATAATCACGGCAATAGTTTCGGCATACGGCTTACCGATTCCCAAAACTGCGGCTCGTTCTCTGACTTCTTGTGCCGGAGTTGCCGATACATTTTCGGTTTTGGCCAATGTGGATATGGGCGAGAGCAAACTAAAAAAGATGATAAAAGAATGCCGCGGGGCGATTGTTGATTATAATTCTTTACCGATAGCCACGGCCAGTAAGATAGTTTCCGCAGTAGAAAAGTCTCTCGGCATAACGCAACAGCAACATATAGTATCCTCCGTTTTGGCAATCAAATTAGCTGCCGGAGTAACGCACTTGGTTCTTGATATTCCGGTAGGACCGTCCTCGCGAATAAAGACCACCAACGAAGCCATGCGCATACGCAAAATGGTCGAGTACATCGGCGATATGCTTTCTTTAGAAATAGATGCGGTAATTACTGACGGTAGCGAACCGGTAGGCAATGGTGTCGGAGCCATTTTAGAGGCACGTGATGTCATGAAGATATTGCGTAACAAAGAAGATGCTCCGCAAGATTTGTTGGAAAAATCATTATTTTTAGCCGGTCGCATATTGGAGTTTGACCCCAAACTCAGGGGTGGGCAGGGTTATCATGTAGCCAAAGAGATATTAACTTCCGGTCGAGCTTTAGAAAGCCTAAACAGAATAATTTATGCCCAAGGTAAAGCTCCGCAAGCTCAACTCGGACATTTAACTCGCGATATTGTTTCTTCGCGATCCGGTGTGGTTGAGAGTATAGACAATTATCAAATAAACAAAATTGGCGTTATGGCCGGAGCTTCACAATACCCCGGAGCCGGACTTGATTTGTTGAAAAAAGTCGGTGATTTGGTAGAACCCGGAGAGACTATCTATCGCATACACTCACTCACTTCAAATGACTTTGCCTATGCCAATTCGTTAGCCGATGCCAATTCCGGTTATGAGATAGTTTCCAAGAGATAGAAAAAATCACATTTTTTTTACAAAAAAAATTGCTTTTACTCTTGCAGTGGGCAAAAGTGATTCCTATATAAGCTCATAGAAGGACAAAATCACAATTTGAAAAGAGGAATAAACTATGAGCAATAAAGTAATAGGTATAGACTTGGGAACCACCAACTCCTGTTTTGCGGTAATGGAAGGCGGCGAAGCGAAAGTTTTGGAAAATTCCGAGGGTGCTCGCACCACTCCGTCGATGGTTGCGTTTACCGACACAGAGAGATTGGTAGGTTTTCCGGCTAAAAGACAAGCCGTAACCAACCCCGAAAACACCTTGTTTGCCATTAAGAGATTAATCGGTCGTCGTTATGATTCGCCGGAAGTAGCCAAAGACAAAGCTTTGGTTCCGTTCAAAATCATTGATGGCGACAACGGCGATGCTTGGGTCGAAGTAAAAGGCCAGAAATACGCTCCGTCTCAAATTTCGGCCATCGTATTGCAAAAGATAAAAGAATATGCCGAGAGCTATTTGGGCGAAAAAATCGAAAAAGCCGTAATTACCGTACCGGCATACTTCAATGACTCGCAAAGACAAGCAACTAAAGACGCCGGAAAAATTGCCGGTTTGGAAGTTTTGCGTATTATTAACGAGCCGACAGCCGCGGCTTTGGCCTATGGTTTGGATAAAAAGACCAATGGTACGATAGCCGTATACGATCTTGGTGGTGGTACTTTCGATATTTCTATTTTGGAAATCGGTGACGGCGTATTCGAAGTTAAATCAACCAACGGTGATACTTTCTTGGGCGGTGAAGACTTTGACCAAAGATTGGTAAATTATTTAGCCGAAGAGTTCAAGAAAGAGTCCGGTATTGATTTGAAAAATGACCGTTTGGCTCTGCAAAGATTAAAAGAAGCCGCCGAAAAGGCCAAAATTGAATTGTCATCAACCACTCAAACCGAGGTTAATTTGCCGTTTATTACGGCAGACGCCACCGGCCCGAAACACTTAAATATCAAGTTAACCAGAGCCAAATTGGAATCTTTGGTTGAAGATTTGATTGATAAAACAATCGAGCCTTGCAAAAAGGCCATGGCCGACGCCGGTGTTTCACCCTCAGACATCAGCGAGGTTATCTTGGTCGGTGGTATGACCCGTATGCCCAAAGTCCAAGAAAAAGTAAAAGAGATTTTCGGTAAAGAGCCGCACAAAGGTGTAAACCCTGATGAAGTAGTTGCCGTCGGTGCTGCAATCCAAGGCGGTGTCTTGATGGGCGATGTAAAAGATGTGTTGTTGTTGGATGTAACTCCGTTGTCTTTGGGTATCGAAACCTTGGGCGGTGTGTTCACTCGCTTGATTGACCGCAACACCACTATTCCGACCCGTAAATCTCAGGTATTTTCAACTGCCGAAGATGGCCAAACCGCAGTTACCATCAGAGTATTCCAAGGCGAGCGTGAAATGGCTGCCGACAACAAATTGCTTGGACAGTTTGATTTGGTAGGAATTCCGCCTGCACCGCGTGGTATGCCGCAAATTGAAGTAACCTTTGATATCGATGCCAACGGTATTGTAAATGTTTCGGCCAAAGATAAAGCCACCAACAAAGAGCAAGCAATTAGAATTCAAGCCAGCGGTGGTTTGTCTGATGCCGATATCGAAAAGATGGTTAAAGATGCCGAAGCCAATGCCGAGGCCGATAAGAAGAAAAAAGAAGTAGTTGAGGCCAAAAACCAAGGTGAAGCTTTGGTTCACTCAACCGAAAAAACCTTAAAAGAACACGGCGACAAGATTTCCGCAGCCGAAAAAGAAGCTATCGAAAAAGAAATAAATGCTTTGAAGACAGCGTTGGAAGCCGAAGACTTGGCCGTTATCAAAGAAAAGACAGAAAGCTTAATGCAAGCTTCGATGAAATTGGGTGAAGCAATGTACAAAGCTCAGGCCGAAGCTCAACAAGCACAAGGTGCAACTCAGGGAGCTGATACCGGTGCTGCCGGAGAGCAGGCGAAAGACGATAAAGTTGTCGACGCCGACTTTGAAGAAGTAAAATAAGGTAAAAAAAGCACACAAATAGCCCCGTTGTAATTAGCGGGGCTTTTTTCTATCAATCCAAACTATCTGGCGTTTGAACTACCTTTCAAATTATAAGTGCCGCCATGAGGTTTATTTGCCTTTCCGCTGGGAAGAGGAGTTCTTGCCGTGTCGCGTGCAGCAGTCAAATTTGCATGTTCGGCACTATTTTTACCTATTGACGCAATTTCGGTAAAATGACGCAGTGTCATATCCTTAGTTGCCAACGGCTCACCATCATAAGACAAGTTTGTTTTCCAAGCTGTCTCTCTGGTAGAATTTATATACTCCATTCCTTTTTTGGTTTCTGCAGATCCTTTAGAATCATTGAGAGGTTCGGTTGCATAACCAACCTCTTTTTCAAAAGTATCCCATCTTGTTTCAAGATATCTGCCGAAAGATACCTCTGCATTTTCTTTTTTCCACTCATTTTGTACTAAAGATTTGTAGCGGATACGTTCAGATTCGTTTGGTTTAATACCGTGGACTACTTTATATTCACGATCAATCATTTCTCTTATGGATGAATCTGTGTACTCCGGCAAAGCCTTAGGAACTTCGTGTTCGGGCAAAGCTTTAGCTTCCTGATGCTCAGGTAGAGCCTTTAGTTCTTTATCGGGTATAGGAGGATTTGGCGGAATAACAGGATCTTCGCGCTCATCTTTGTTTTTGCGTTTTCCGTTAGCACCCATAATCTTATTTAAGAACTTATTCTTAGTAGAAGTCCATACTTTATCAAATGTAACGGTAAATGGAATAAAGCTGTGTTGTTCTAATTTAGAGATTTTTTCATATTTATCATTACTGCCTCCATGTTTATTAACATCGTATCCGGCATCATTATCTTGATATGAATTTACATAACGTCCTTCTACAATTTTGTCTCCAAAGACATCGAGTTTACCCATATCATTAATTTTATCATCAAGCTGACCGCCGACACGGTCTTCTATATTAGCCAAAACTTTAATAACGGCATCAGGATCGCTAAATTTTCCGTTATTTACCCCTTCTTTAATTAAATCCATATAACTGACATTTTCCCCATTAGCATTTGTATATCCGAATAACTCGCCAATAACTTGTCCATCAGAAGTCAAGGCATCATCATTAGGGGCCAAATAAGCCAGCTGAGTTAATTTATACATCAACATTTGAGTATTGGTCTGAGTTGTGCCGTTTCCGGTATCCGTTTGGAACTCAGTATGGTTTTTGGCTAAATCTTCAATGGCTTTAGCCAGATTACTTGTGGCAGAAACAGAAACCTGATTGGGATCGGAGGCATCTTGTAAATCCTGTGCAACATGGTATCTTTCCAAGAACTCACTAAATCTGGGGTCTTGATTTCGCATTTCGGCCCATGAATGCTCCTCTGTAGTGTAGTCATGCGTTATATATCCGGGTTTTCCTTCTTTAACCAAAAAAGCACCTTCATCTGTCGGATTTGCAGATTCTCTTATTAATCCATTTTCATTAAGCTCTTCAGGAGACATGTTTTTATAATCATTTAACTCCTCGCCCGTAACCACGGTTTTGGTATAACTCGCATCATTAGGATTGTACTCATCGGCTCTGACTTGTCTGGTTCCGTGTTCTCCCCACAAATCAAGCGATACATTATTCAGATGTTCTGATGCTAAGTTAACTCCGTACGATAATCCCATGCCGCTTAATACGGCAGTACCGGTAGAAAGTGATGAGTTTGTGACAGATTTCAAAATAGCCTTACCCCACTTATCTCCGGTTTTTCTATTGTTGTGAACTCCTTTGATAACCGATGTTGCAAAACCAAAAGCCATCATACCATAGCGAGCTGCTGCCTGCATACCATGTTCGGCAATCTTACCTCCGAACACAATTGCCGTGGTTGTTGCCGCGGTCATCAAAATCTCCGGAGATTTTTGCAATAGGAACTTACCGAAGAATTTTAATCCCTTTTCCTTAGATGCTTTCCTCTCTTCAATATAGGATCTTGTTAATCTGTAAATAGCTTGAGTAGCATAAACACCGGCATAAATTTGTGAGCCAAGCCCCGGAACTCCCAAAGCCAAACCGGCGGTATTGCAACCGATTCGCAAAGCTTGGTTAAGAGCTTGAGCACCCATATTTTTAGCCATCATTTTGCCGAAAGTTCTGACAACTTCATAAGATTTTCCAAAACGAGCAATACAAGTCTTATCAATTTTAGCTATTGGAGCATACATTTTGCTCAAAACCGGAGCAGCACGATTTTTAAGGTGAGCCTTTCCGGCCAAGCGATTCAAAAAGCTGACATGGTTGTTAACCGTTGCAGCTTGAAAAGCCGCCAACCCTTTATCAGAAATTGGCTCATTACTGTTTAGGGCTTTTCCTATAGCCTCTCTGCGTTGCTCATCGGTAGCATTTTCCGGCAAATTGGCAAGAGCATCAGTTGATTTTAGAGTGTTAATATATGTTCCGGTAACCACTTGCAGTTGATTTTTTAATTCATCGGCAAGGGCTTGCTTATCCTTACCATATGCAGCTACAGCTGCATTTCTGGCTGCAGTTACTTTAATGGTTTCAATAAAGATTTCTTTTTTCTTATCGGCATCGGGATTTTCAAAATTCAAGCTCTGAAACCAGGTTCCAGTTTCTGCAAACCAAGTCTCATTTTGTTTCTTGTCGTTAATATCGATATTCTTGGCAATCGCCCAAGCATCATCAAAAGCTTCTTCAAGTTTTTTGTCATCGCCTTCTTTTACATCGACCAAGCCATTTATTCTATCATAATTGTCAATGGTTTCGTTCATGCGATTTCTGGCAGCATTAAGCTTGTTGGCCAAATCTTGTTTTGCATTTTCCGGCAAACGAGAGAGGTTGTTTTCAATATAGTCAAACATCTCCATAGCACCGCCATAAACATCGGCAACATTGGCTCCGTCAACGATTATATCACCGGCGAGGTAGCCGTTAAGCTTGCTGTACATAGCTTCCAAAAGAACCGCACTTTGCTCTTTAAGAGAAGCCAGTTCATCTTCTTTTCCGTCTTTTTCTTCTTTCCCCTCAAGTCTTTTATCAATATCTTGGCTCATAACAACCAACTGGTGTGGAGGCAGTGCTTCAGCCAAATCTTTAGCTTTTTGGGTAAGGGAAACATTGAATTTTGATAATTCTGAAACACTAAGATTGTCTTTTAGTTCTTGAAGTTTTTCTTCTTTTTCTTCAGGAGAAAGTTTGGCAAAGTTTTTCGGAAATTTATCGCCCAGAACTTCTTTCAAGGAAGTAATTTCCATACCCTCGGTCATTTTAAGGCTGTCATATGTTGCTTCTAAAAAAATCGGAGCGGCATCACCGTTAATGTTTCCGTCCAATAGTTGTTTCCACTCATCAGAAGTATAGCCATCAGTATAAGATTGAGCTGTCTGTGACTTGACAGGATTGTCATTTTCCAGTATGTCCGTAGAGTTTGCATTTTCTGCATTTTTATCGGAAACGGAGTGGTTTCGATTTTTTTTCTTGTCATCATCTTCTTCGTTTACTGTTACCGGCATGGTTTTTCTCCCGATGTTAGTGTGTTCTTATATGCACATATTGACACAAAATGCAAATTTTGTCAAATTTTTATTAAATTGATTATAGAGCCAATTTATTAATATTTATTTATAATTAATTCAAAAAGTTGGCTAAAGTTCTTGCTTTTTTGCATAAATTTACCTAAATAAGAAGCAAACGATAAAAAAGAGACTGATATGACCGAAAAAGACTATTACGAGATATTAGAAGTATCAAAGACCGCCAGCGGAGAAGAGATAAAGCACGCTTTTCGCCGTTTAGCAATGCAGTACCATCCGGATCGCAACCCCGGAAATAAGGAAGCCGAGGCCAAATTCAAAGAAATTAATGAAGCGTATGAGGTGCTAAAAGATGCACAGAAAAGAGCCGCTTACGACCGTTATGGACATGCGGCGTTTTCTAACGGAGGTATGGGCTCTGGCGGAGGTTTTGGCGGCTTTAACTTTGATTTTGGTGGTGGAGCCGGTGGTTTTGCCGATATTTTTTCAGAGGTATTCTCCGAGTTTATGGGCGGTGGTCGCGGTAGACAAAAAAGCTATGCCCAAAGGGGACAAGATGTTCGCTACAATATGACCATAACACTGGAAGAAGCCTTTTCCGGTCTGGAAAAAGAGATAACTTTACCCTCAAGCGAGACTTGTGAAACTTGTCACGGTCATGGCACCAAAGACGGCAAAGAGGCTCCGATTTGCACCCAATGCGGAGGTTCGGGCAAGGTAAGATTGCAACAAGGCTTTTTTGTGGTTGAACAAACCTGCCCGCAATGCAAAGGCACCGGCAGAGTTATAAAGGATGCTTGCCCCGATTGTAAAGGAAAAGGATTTATCAGCAAAAATAAGACTATAAAAGTCAAGATACCTGCCGGTATCGAAGACGGTACTCGTATGCGTATAGAAGGCGGCGGAGAAGCCGGTATCCGCGGTGGCGAGAACGGCGATTTGTATATATTTGTTTCGGTTAAAGAACATAAGCTATACGAGCGCGAAGGAGCCAATTTATATACCAGGATTCCGATTTCTATGTGCTGTGCGGCCTTAGGCGGCAGGGTAGAGATACCCTCCATTGACGGTAGCAAGCTGGAGATAGATATTGACGCCGGTTCTCAATCTGATCAGGTTGTAAAGGTCAAAGGGCAGGGCATGACGATGGTGCGTTCGGAACGTCGAGGTGATTTATTTGTCAAATTGCGAGTTGAAACACCGGTTAACTTGTCGGCACGGCAAAAAGAGCTTTTGGAAGAATTTAGGAGCATAAGCAAGGAAGAGGCCTGTCAGCCGGAGTCAAAAAGCTTTTTTGACAAGATAAAAGACTTGTTCGCTGCTTAAAAATCAATAAATTAATTGTTTATTTAATAAATATATGCTACACTATAGGGGTAGATGAAATTTTGTAAGGAGAAGTTTCGTGCCGTTGGAGAGTGTCAGCAATAAAGTTGACGGCGTTGCCGGCTGGGATAAGACGGTTGCCGATGTAAACAATATTGATGAAAATTTTGCCAATGCTCGCGATTTAGGTTATGCCCGTTTGAACAATTCGCGTATATCTGTTATTGCTCAGTTGGGTAAATACGACAACAAGGATATGTACATGGTGCAAGTACAGTCCAACGGTAAATTATTTATCAATCTCCGCACCGGTGATTCTACCGGAGACGAAAAAGTTTTGGATTTATCCAAATATGAAACAACCCTAAATGAAATCAAGGCCGAAATGGAAGCCTTGGGTATCAAGACCGAAGAAGAAACGGTTGATACCACGCCCAAAACACCCTATGATATTGCTAAAGCCGAAGTTGAGAAGATGAAGGCCGAGCGAGAAGCCGAGAAGGCCGGATTGCTTGATGAAATAGCTCCGGGGATGACGATTAAGGTCTATATGAAAAAAGGCAACCGCACGATTTGCATAGGCGATTCTACTGCCGATAAGAATTCTGATGAGTATGCGACCATGAAGTCGATTCTTTCCGGCGAATATAAAGCCAAAAAGGGTATGTACTATATTGAGATTGGCAGTGAAGATGAAGCACCGAAAGAAAATGTTCCCTATGTTATGCAAATAAAGCAAGGTGACAAATATATAAATGACTATTTGGTTACCGAAACGGAGTCTGAAGATACTAAAAATGAAACCATTTCTCTGACCTCATCGACATCATCGTCGGAATATATATCGTCGGCCTATGCGGCACAGATTCAAGCCCAAAAATATGAAGCCACGGCGACAATGCTTTCCAGTGCCTATACCAATCTGGCCTCGATAAACAATAAAAAGACCGGAGCGGCCAAATTATTTTCAACATTGTTAAATGTGTAGAAGTTTTAGGTTCAAGTAGCAAAAGCCGCCTTTAGATGGGCGGTTTTTTATATATTAACGGGCCATCACACACCTGTCATCCTCAACCACCACACACCTGCCACCCTCGACCAACACACACCCGTCATCCTCGGACACCACACAACCCGTCACCCTCGGGCTCCGACCCGAGGGTCTATTCTATACCGTCATCCTCGGATTTATTCCGAGGATCTCATAAGCTATTGTCACATTGTTTTTATTAGATTCTCGGGACAAGCCCGAGAATGACAAGTCTAAAAGAGACTTAGGACACTTCTGGCGGCTTGCGAAGCAAGCGAGAGAGAGTTAATTGCTAATTGTTGTCTGGTTTGCAAAGTAAGGTATTCGGCACTTGCTTCGTTCATATCGGCCAA